>NZ_JCBCUW010000018.1:0-109726 GCF_059862525.1 Pseudomonas sp. MF08875 | reverse complement strand
CTTTAATGCCTCTTCCACCGGGACACGACTGCTAAGCTTATCCACAATTGCTGATGCCAAAATCAGCAATCCGCCCTGGGTCAATTTTCAATCGGCAGGGTGGGTCAGTTTTCAATCAGCGCCAACACACGTTGACCTTGGCTCGCTGTATTGCCCTGACGAGATCGTCACTATTCTGTGATTGCACATCCTTGTAGCTATCATCTGCACTTGCCTGCGGAGGCATGCTGTCTGCTGCCGATCTTTCACCGTAGATCTGCTCGGGCTGTGACTGTCGATACTCAACCCTTGGCGGTAATTCACCATCTCCGCGATCGACTACGCCAGATAAAGAATCGTCCATATCCCGCTGATTTAATGGCGGGACATCCCTGTCCATATTGTGTCTTGCGGATATCTGAGCCTTAACCAAGTCGTCAACATTCTGCGGCGGCACATCCCTGTAATGGATCTGCTGCACAGATGGAGTGCTAACGGATGGGCTTGTGCTGACTTTCGGCTGATCTTCAACGCCAGGAAAGCGCCCGGACATGAGGTCCAGCGGACTAGGAATCCGTGCTAGGCCAGTGACCCCCTTTAGCAGATCATCAAAGTCTTGAGATACGCTTCTATAGCCCGGGACGTATTTGTCCAAGCCCTGGTTGACCAGATTTGAACCGATTGCGCTACCAGCCCCCACCAGGCCGACAGCGCCAGCCTTCGTAGCCACGCTACCAATCGAAGTTAGGCCAAGCTTTGAAATTATGGAGCCAAGCAACGAGGACGCGCTTGAAGCAAGAAGCGTCGTGGTGGCGCCCGGATTGTCAGCAGCGTAATCAATCCCCTTGCTAATCTCGCCTCGGTGCTCTGCCAGGAACTTGTTGGCCCATTCGCTCGCACCAATCAGGCTTGGGAGAAACTTATCCGTAAGCTCGTTGGCCAAGCCCTCGAACTTCTGGCTAAGGTCAGTGTTGCTGTCTGCGAACCGTCGGGCGCTCTCGGTCATTTGGTCGATTGGGCCAGTGTTGCTGGCGGCCTGCGCCATTCTTGACTCTGCCTTTCCTTCACCAAGAAGTCTTGACACACCATTCGACAGGCCAAGAGCATCCTGAACTTGCGCTCTCTGCCCCTCATTTAGCCCTTGGTACTGCCTTTCTAGCTCCCTGGCGAAGTCCATGGCGTCGCCGCCACTGGTAGCGGCCAGCGAACCAACGTCGATACCAGCCTTTGCGAGGGAGTCAATCGAGCCGTCCTGACCGTTAAGGTTGAAGTTGTTCTGAAACTCTTCAAACCTCTTCAGTGCATCATATGCTTCTGAAGCCTGGCCGCCCATCGCCTCGACTGCGTTTCCGAAGTTGTAAACGGTGTTCATCGGTGTGCGCATGTTCTGCGTTGCTGCAGCAAGGCGATCGATTTTGTTTGCCGTACTGGCGATCACGCCGGCACCGGCACCAAAAGCACCAACAAGAGCTGCAGAAATGCCCAAGGCATTCGACTTAATACCTTGAAGGCTGGCGTTGATCTTCTTGTCGCCCGCTTCCAGGGCTTTGGTGTCATAGCCTATGCCGATCAGGAACGACTTCAGAACTTTGCTAGCCATTCTTCGCGGCCTCGTATTGATCCCACAGTTCGTCCATGGCTTGGTTAAAGCGCTCTACGTCCGCTATCGAGAGCGATCCGTCGGCCAGTTGCGCCCAGGTGCACAGCGGCGGGCAGACGCCCACGATCCCGACACAGGGGCGCATCAGGAACCAATTTACTGCGCTGCGCTTGCCGCTTCGTCCTGCCGAACGCCTTTTGCGGCGCTTGGCAGCCAGCCGAAAAAATCGGACAGGTTCCAGCGAAGCAACTCGGCAAGCAGCTGGTTGTATTGCACTATCTTGCCGCCAAAGTCGGCGACGGAGACGGTGCGCTCGGTTCCGTTGAGAAGAACGCGCGCCATGAGCATCTGTGCAACCTGCCCCTTAACGTCCTGGCGCATCGACATGAACATGGCGCAAAGCACCTGGTCGTCTACTTCCAAGCCGGCCCCTGCCGCCGTAGCGAATCGCTCCAGCACCGCGGCGGATAGCAGGGACATCAGGCGGTCTTGATCTACGGCGCTGGCCATGGCGGCGTTGTACTGCGCGCCGCCAATGGTGAATGGTTTTACGCTCATCTATCAGCCCCTTGTCGCTTCCCAGATATTGAATTGCATCGTGAACTGGTCGTCTGTGATGGTGGAGCCAGCGCGGCCTCGCTGGCCATCGTTCACGATCACTCCTTCCGAGCCCAGCGCCGTTTCCAGCGTGCCAATTTGGGTGAAGGTCAGCGTGATGTTGGCATTCGAGTTCAGCAGGCCCTGCACGTATGCCGAGTCGGACGAGCCCGGGTTGAGGTAAACGTTCACTTCGCGGCCCGGGTTTTGGCGATCAAGGCGCACAGCGTTTCCGCCCTGACCTCGACGCAACTGGCTGCGAGCATCAATGGGTGCATCCGTATATGGGGTGGCAGTATCGCCCCAGTCCTGGATCTGCCTGCCATTGATGGTGACGACGGTCAAGTCGTTCGAGAAATTACTCAGGCTCATGGGTCACCTATCAATAAACGTCAAGGTCAACGTCAACAATGTGGATGGCGCCGGCGCGGAACAGTCGGATGCGCAGCGGTGCGGACTTGCGTGCATTGCGGTCGGCTTCCGACAGGTCGAGGATGTCCTCGGGCTTTGTCAGGATCTCGAAACCGGCGGTGTACTTCTCGAGACCGTCGTCCGGGTCGATATAGTTGCGGGGGCCGAGATAGCCGTTGCTGATGAACTGCTGCATGGTCGCCCTTGCGGCGCCGATCAGCACGGCCTGGCCGACCGGGGTCTGGCCCAGCTTGGTAGTTTGGTTGGCAACTGCGTTGTAGAGCGATGTGGTCAGGTAGTTAACACACGCATCTAGATTCACCACATCATCGATGTACTCGCCGTAGGCGCTGTGCGTCAGCGTGTTCAGCCAGCGACCAGAATCCGTAGAACCCTGATTGTCGACTACGGTGTAAAACACAGCCTTCTTCTTGTCACTCTGCATAGCCGTGTAGGCCGTACCAGTCAGATTTTCGGCGGCGACGCCTGGCGACTTTTTGAACTCGCCAGTGATGGTCGAGCGGTCGGCACTGTAGTTCACTGCTGCGAAGTGTTTTGCCAGGGCTGAACCTGCATAAGCGTCAGTAGCGTGTGCTGCGGTGTAGGCGTGACGGAAGCCAGCGGTAGTAAGCGCACTTGCAATGTCCGTCGTCAGTGCTGGATCACGAATAGCAGTGACTGCGGCTCCGGTCTGGTTGTCGATAAACATGCTGGTGTTGTCTTCGCACCATTGGGCGATCGCCAGCACATCTGCTTTGGTAGCCAGTATTGGAGCGGTCCACATAGTCCAGTACCACCAGACCATGTTGCGAGCCTTATTCATTGTTTGCGCGCGAGTAGTGTCGGTGGTGGCGGCGCCATAAACCTTCAGCTCACGAGTAGCTGGTGTACCGCCAAGCCAGCGCTGAGCAGCCTTGTACGTCTCGGTGGTGTCCGCAAAGTCTATGGATAGGGCCGCAAGAGTGGAGTACGACCGATAAGTATCCGGCAGGAATCCTGCTGGTAGTCCGACCTGTGGCGCGAACAGCATGGCGCTGGCAAAGTTCGCATTGCCCAGGCCGGCCGGGCTGATCCGGGCATTAATCCGGATGATGTTGGTAGCTGGATAGCTCACTGTGCTAGCTCCAATGGTTTATGTGGGGGTGACTTCCACGGTGAAGGTCTCAATGACCCGCGCTTTTTCGTTCTGGAGCGCCACTTCGGCGCTCAGGATGTTGTTGATAGCCGGTAGGCTGCTGGTTTCGTACATCAGGCGGATGGTGATCTGCGCCCTCTGCTCGAAGTTGGCCGACTGCAGGCTGGTGAGGTTGTTGACGGCGTCCGTGCTGCTCCAGCCGATCTTGGACTTGAACAGCATCACGCTTACGTCGGGCCTCTTGTTGGCCTGCTTCAGGCGCTCGGCGTACATCAGGGCCTCGCCGCGGTAGAAGTTGACGCTGGCCGAGCACATGATCTGAGCTCGAACATCGACCTCTACGAGTTCCCCCGGCCTGTTGCGCGAAACGATGTTGGCCTGGCCGCGCTCGCTGACGGACTGCCGTGGCGTGATCGTTGCGTAGGCCCCTTGTGGTGCAGGCATGCTGCCAGGGCCGATCTGATCGGCCAGCAGGCACTCAGGCACGCCGGTCGCCAGCATCACAATCGGGCGCAGCTTTGCGAATAGCTCTTGGTTGGTCATGCTGGGCCACCTGACTGATCGTCAATGCGCATGACAATGACCTTGCAGTAGTTCCGCCAGTAGCGGTTGTCGCACTTGACGGCCTTCCACTGCTGGCCCAGGAACGTCCAGGTACCGGTCTGGTCGATCAGTTGCATCTCGCCCTGGTTGATGTAGATGCGGCGCGCGTCTGTTATGCGCTCGCCACCCTGGCGGATGAAATCTACTTCTCGATCACTTGCAGGCTGGATGTTGACGACGTAGGGCTTGGTGTCTGGTGCACCAGGAGTCCATATTCCTTTCACCAATTGCCCGCCCACATCGACCGTGCGACTTGCGTCAACGCTGACAAACACGCCATCGATCTGGCCCTCCATATTCAGGCTCATTCGAGACCCTCCGATGCGGGACCAATGGAAACTTTGTGCGTGACCGACTGGCGCATGGCGCCGGTGTCGATCAGCGGATTGCTGCTTCCCTTCTTGCGAATGGTCGATGCGGCGTTGGGCGGCGTCTTCAGGTCGGTCATGTACACCTTCACCTTGCCTGCAGCCACCACACCGACTGCCTCGAGGATCTGGTCCATCGACTTACCGGCCTCCATACCATCCTGGATGGTCAGCAGCACTTCTGGCGTCGCGCTCGCAACCCCCGGCTCAAGCCATGGCCTGGCCGGGATGTTGATGGTGTGCGCCTGGGTCACGCCAAGTTCCATGTAGCCCTTGCCGGTCTTGAGGAAGCGAACCTCATCGCGGTCGGCAGCAGCCTTGCTGGCGTAGCCGTAGGACGTTCCGCCCGGGTGCTTGATGTCGGCGCCGAACTCGTTGATCGCGCCGAGGCTCGCCATGGTCAGGTCGCCCGACTCAACGTCGCCGGCTTCTTCATGGATGCCGACGGTGACGACCTTGTTCGACTTCAGCGCGTTCAGCTCTTTCGCCAGTTCGTCCTGCAGTTCCTGGAAGCCCTGGATATCGAGAGTGATCATCTAAACCGCCTTGGCGCCCATCCCGGCGCGCTTCTTGAGCCTGTAGAACTGCTGGCCGTAGTTGGTGAAGGTCAGCCAGTCGGTGCCCGCGTCCATCATCTGTGGTACGCGGTAAGCGATCGATTCATCACCTACGGACTTCTGGGCCACGTTGAGACGGGCCTCGGAGTTGGGTGTGCCGCTGGCGCCGAGCGTGGCAAAGTTGGTTGCCAGCCAGTGCGCGGCGAAGTACTGCATGCCACGCCACTTGAAGTTGTCGCAGGTCAGTTCGAGGGCGCCCCACCGGCTTGAGCCAGTCTCGGTGCCGGCCTCGCAAAGGGCCTCAACGATGTATTCGTCGTGCCACTTCACCGGATCGGCAAACGCCTTGAACACGGGATTGCTGCGGAAAGCCGCGATCATCTCAGGGGTGATTAACATGGGCTCTCCGGCTATGAATGAGTGGGCGCCAAGCGCCCGGGTGTTACTCGGCCTTCGAGGCCTTGGCGATTTCTTCCAGCAAGCGAGCCTTGCCCCAGGTCTTGTTGACCTTTACGCCAGCTCGGCCCGCCTGTTCGCGCAGATCTTCGATGTCGTCGCCTTCGTCATCGTCGTCGCCTTCCAACTCATCAGCACCAACGCGGCGCAGATCGCCGTTCTTCAGCAGGGCCTTGACGAAATCGATCTTGGCCACCGCATCCGGCACTTCGACCGCCGGGTTTTTGCCAGGCAGGATCGGGTAGCTGGTTTCTTTGTCGTCCACCAGGTGGTTGATGGTAATCAGTCGTGCTGCTTCGTTCTTCAGGAACATGTCGAATCCTCGCCCGGAGTCATTGGCCGCCGCCCCGGGCATAGCGGAGGCGGCCATGGATCGGCTGGTTAGAACTGGTCGCGGTACGCGCCAGAGAACGGATAGCGGAATTCAACGCCGCTGATCTTGTACTCGCAGGGCACGTTGACCTTGAGGTTCCACATCTGCGGAGCCAGGGAGCGCCAAGGAATCGGCACCTGCATGCCGAGGTTCTCGTCGTTCAACTCGTAAGCGACGATGCGGTCCTTGTTGCCGTTGGACACGCCGGCGGCGGCCAGCTGGGCAGCGGACAGTTGCAGGCGGCTGAAGATGTTGATCGGCCGACCGGTCAGCGCGGTGAACTGGTTGTTGGTGCGGAAGTACTCGAGGATCGTCTTGTCGGTAATGGTGCCCATACGCTTGTTCGAGATGAACGCGAAGCGGGCGGCATCCAAGACGATCGTGTCGAACAGGTGAACAGTTGCCGAGTTGAGGTAGCCGTCAACCAGGATCTTGTTCAGGTCGGCAACGATCTGGTCACCGGTGGTGGCAGCGTTGTACCAGTCCAGCGTGGAGTTCGACAGCGCCAGGTTGGGGTTGTTGAACAAGCCGGTCATGCCGCGAGCAGCGTCACCGAAGTAAGCCACACGCTGTGTGTGCTCCTGGGCGCCACGGAAGGCCAGTTTCGCCTTGGTGGTGTCCAGCGGGATGCGCAGCTGCTGAGACTTGCGAAGCTCGTCCAGGCTGTAGCTGTACTTGTTGCCAGCGTAGCCGATTGGCACGGTCGACTTGTTGGCGTTCAGCGTTACATCGGGCAGGTCGTCAGCGCTTGCGCCGATGAATTTGCCGAGGGTCACGCCGTCGTAGCTGATGTAGTCCCACTGATCTACCCACTCAGGCAGAGAAGTGTCGACCGGGATCAACTCCATGTAGTTGATTGCGGCGTACTTGGCCTCGTAGATACGAGATTCCAGGCTAGCCAGCTGGCTGATGTAGAACGCCAGGCCGTCGTCGAGGGTCGGAAGACCGTCGTTGAAGGTCACTTGGTACGCATCGCGGCCAATCTGGTGCGCGATAGCAGCATCGATGGCTACGACGATTTTCTTAAGCTGAGTCATGTCGATTAGCCCCCGATTTTCAGAGAAATTTTAGCCAGCGCGCCGGCACCGGCGGTGCTGACCCATTTGGCGTTCGGGATCAGGACTGCCAGAGTGGCGGCGGCGCCGACCACGTTGGAGAACTGGCCCTGGTTGGTACCGGTGCCGTCGCCGACTACCAGGTAGACCGGGTCATCCTTGGCGACCGCCACGCGGGCGGTTACCCAGATAGGCGCCATGGTCTCGACGGTCATGTCGCGCTTGGAGACAGCGCCGAATACATCGGTCGAGGTGTAGGCGCGGTTCAGCTCACGCTTCACGACACCGATGAACTGGGCCGCGGTCGAAGCGGCTACCGGCAGCTTGGCGCCGTCGTCACCATCAGTGACCACACCCAGGCCGTAGGCGATGTTGGCGGTGCCCTTGTTGACCTTGGAGACGCCGTTGGACACTTCGCCATCAGCGACCATGCCCGCGTACGCGACGCCGTGGTTGATTGCGTTACCACCTTGAACTGGCATGGTTAGGCTCCTTTCTGTTTGTGGGCGCCGGACAAGCTTTGCTTGTGGGCCTGGTATGGGGTCGGCGCGGCGTCGGCGGTAGCGGCCGGTGTCGCGCCGTCCTTGGCGAGCTGTACGAACTGGGCGAAGAGCGCGGCGGTGTCACCGGTGGGCGCCTTGACCTTCTTGTTGCCGTTCTCGTCCTTGTCGTCGTCTTCTTCCTCATCCTTGTCGGACTCGGCGTCGAAGGCGCACTCAACGTAGCCGGCGGACTTGTCCGACCAGTCACGCTTCGGCAGGGCAACGGCTAGGGCGGCGCGCTTGATCTCGATCACGTCGAGGCTGTCGCAGGTGAACCCGTCGCCGGCGACCTTGCGGGCTTGGGCGTGGGTTACGGAAACCGCGTTGACGCGCGCCTGAATGGCCTCGTCGCTCGAAGCCTTCAAGGCCTCGCCGAGCTTCTCGGTGGCAGAATCAGCAGCGGCCTGGGCCTTATCGGCCAGGGCCTGTGCATCGTGTGCCTTCTTGTTCAGGCGCTCGAAAGCGTCAGTGATCGCGACAGCGGTTGCCGCGTCTGACACTTCGACCGAGCTACCTGAGTCCAGCGTGACTTTATGGGTCATGTTGCTCTCCGGGGTGTGGTCAAAAACGCGAGCATTGGCGCCCGCCCTTGCTCTTTCTACGATCGCGACGTGATTGATCTTGATATCGCGCTGGATGTAGTCGTATGCCTGGCCGTCCTCGGTCACCCCTGGGGTTTCGTCGTAGACGGCGGTGTATCCGGCGGACAGTTCGCACTTTCCGCCAATGATCTCGTCGATGGTCTTCTGGTCTTTTACGATCAGGTCGCACACCACGAAGTCGCCATCTCGGCGCCCTGGCCCGCGAACTACACCAACCGCCACGCCCTTGTAGGTAAGTGCCGTGACCAGCAGGGGCGGATGGGGACTTGTGATGTCGGAGGCGTCGTAGGTGTTGAGTGAGGCGTCGTTGAATACCTCTTCCTCAGGGCGGTACACGCGGACAACCCGCATCGGATCGCCGTCGAGGCCAAGCTCGCGGGCCAGGTATTCCTGAATCCCGGTGCGAGCCACCCGGCCCGGAACCTTGAGGAACCCCTCGTCGGTGTACTCTCGCTGGGTGATGCGATACCCAGCCCGGTCGAAAACCGTGCACTTCATGTTGCGGCCTCGCGGATTGGATGAATTAGCGAAGAACGCCCGGCGCTGTGCGGCCCGCGTCCTGGTTGGCCTTGACCTCGCGTGCGCTCACTGGGCGTGCGATGCAACGGCACTGATAGTCGGAGCCGGGTTTGATCGGAACGCCGTCAGAACTCAACGGAAGGTCGTCCCACCGGTAGATCCCTTTGCCGTAGGCGGTGACCTTGTTGGCAATCTCCGAGTGGCGATGCCGGACACGGCTGTCGTCGGAGTCGATCCACTGGAAGTACTCGAAGCCGGCGCCCTTCTGCTGCTTCTCAGCCAGTTCGCCGTTGATCTTCGATGTCTGGTCGCGGGCAATCATCTTGGCGCGGCGCTGGGTCACGCCGAACTGCTCTTGCAACGCCTTCTCGATGTAGCCAGGGCGCATGCCGGAACGCATGTTCGCCATCACCAGCGTCTGCACCTCTTCCAGGTACTTCGCGGGGATGGACTTGATCAGCTGGGCGTTCTGCTGGGCTGAGGCCTTCAGGTAGTCCTGCAGAGCGGAGTTGCCGCTGTACACGTCGATGCCGGCCGACTTCTTCAGGTCGCGCTCGGACTTCTTGAGCGACGACTGGACGAACTCACCGGCGATACGCGCACCGGCGGCCTGTACCGTCGGTGACGACCATCGGCTCACCAGCGTGGATATGGCGTTGAGGATCAGGTCAGACCAGGCATCAGTCGTGACCATCGCGTCCTGCGTGTACTCCGGCGCCAGCTGGCGAACCAGCGGCATGATCTCCTTGCTGATCGACGCCTTGACCTGCTTCACCAGCCGCTGAAGTCTGGCGTTGTACTGGATGCCGATCATGTCCATGGGTTAAGCCTTCTGATCGTGCTCCATCGGCAGTCCGCACGCTTTGCACGGATACTCACCGGTCTGCCCGGTATCAGTTTGTCCGCAGGCTGCGCAGCCACCAGAAAGCTTCGTATGGGCGGCAATCAGATCGTCTGCAGCCTTGCTCATCAATGAGAAGAATTTTTTTGCGACCTCCATTGACCGGTCTGTGCCGTGGCCATCCAGTTCGCACGCCAGAGCGGCCAAATTACGAAGCGCTACTGTTTCTTCCTGACTCACAAGCGCGCCAAGCGGGCTTTGAACGTAAAGCGACATATCACTCACCTCGGTCATTGTCTTTGCCGTCGTCCGGCGGGTCGTTGAACATCGTCAGGTCCTCATCAGCCTCCAGCGCTTCGATCTTCTCGTCGTCGAACTGGTAGAGCTCTTCGGCCTGTAGTCGTCGCTGAATCTGGCTGGTGGTGACGATGGCGGCGTCCTTGTACAGGATGTCGGTCTCGGCCTTGGCCTTGTTCGCGGTAGCGATCTCGACCGCGTCAGGCTGCTGGAATGGGTTCCAGACGTAGTTGAAGTCGTCCAGCCACTGGCCAGTTGCCGAGCGAACCAGCACCTCGTCGAGTTGACGAAGGCCTGGGTCGATCTGCGTCAACCGCTTCGAGGAAAGCGAGTTGAAATAGTTGTTCATGTCGCCCGCGCCAGTGTCGCCAAGCCCCTTTGATGCAGTGCCGAACAGGCGGGTCAGCGGGATATCCGCCGCGCCACTGATCCACGTCATGAGCAGGTCGAGCACCGGCGCAACCCCGGAAAGGTCCAGGGTCTTGCGGTCGTACGTCTCTTCGCCATCCAGCAGCGCCAGGTTGATCGACGACTTCATCATGCTGAACAGGGCGTACCGCGCCGTGATGGCGTCGTCCTGATCGCTTGCCAGCTCATCCGAGAGGCCTTCGCGCTTGATGATGTCGACGTTCGCTTCCTGCATCAGCTCGGCAATGCCGTCCTTGCTGGCTACGATATCCATCACATCGTCAAGGCACTTGCGCAGTTCTGAGTCACCCCATCCCTGCGTCTGTGCACGCTGGCGGCGCGGCAGCTTGGCACCGGCGAACCGGGCGAAGTGCGTCCAGTGGATCTGCTGGGCGCCGGCGGATATGGTGTAGAACTCCGGTTGCAAGTAGTTCGCGGCCAGGATGTTGGTCTGGTTCAGGTCCATCGCCGTCATGTCGAAGCGGTCGATCACCAGCAGGCGGTACAGGTCGCCCTTCTTGATCTTCTCCGGCTTGAGCGGTTTGGTCAGGTCCTGGTTGGTCAGCATGAGGATGCCGGCGCCACCGTACAGGCGAGCCCAGCTTGTAGCCTCGCTCACCATGGCAGGCAGTTGCAGGCGGTCTTCCTCGGCCCGGATAACATCCGCGTCGTCGCACTTGAGGGTGCGCCACTCGCGGGTCATGTCCTCGGCCGGATAGTCCACGATCGCCCGGGCAAGCCAGCTGGTCTGATACGCCGCGTCCAGCTGCTGGAAGTCGTTCAGGAACCCGTACTGGAACTGGTTGTGTGAGCGCTTGGCCTTCTGCGTGCCCAGGCCGGACACGACGTTTACCAGGCCGTCACTCGACGACTTGATCTGCGCCTCGTACTTCTGAGCGGCCCGCACAAGGGCTTTGCCCAGCTTTTTGTCTGCTGGCACTAAGCCCTTCTTGCTCATGAAGTCACCGATTTGGTTATAGGAGGTCGCGGATAGATCGCTTGCCCTTGATGTAAACCTCAGACAAAGCGTCGATCATCACATCGGTCTGGTCGTCGTACTTGTGGCTATCGTCGGCAGTGAACGACGCCACCTCACACACGAACTCGTAGTTCTGGCTGTCGTCGTAGGGCAGGCAGACCAGCTTGGCAGCGTGGAAGCCTTGAACGTCGAGCGCTCGAGTCAGCTTGTCGCGGTCACGAGGAACCGGCGTGACCTTGAGCGGCAGGCGCTTTTCCATCTCCTGGATCAGGCCGGTACCGCTTGATTTGTCCTCGACGTACACGCGGCGCAGGATGCCGTTGGCCTTCCCGTTCTTTGCCCAGGCACCTTTGACGAACGCCTCGAACTCGCGGCGCAACGTCTTGGCATCCATCCGGCCACGCTTCATGCCGACTCGGTAGATGCGCCCCTCGAATACGCCCCACTCCGCAAATACCGTCCAGTCGTTCCAGGTGTTGGTCTTCTGGGCGGTGTCTGCGGTGATGAAGCGGTAGTCGAACTTGTCCGGCAGCGGTAGATCAGCGCCAGCATCCACGTCGCCGTAGTACTGGAAGTCGTCTGCCGAGAAGATCCCGCCGTCGAGCGTGTCAGGGTCTTGCATGTACTGGCTGCTGAAGGTGTACGGGTGAGCCGTGCGGAGCGCGATCAGGTCGTGAACGCTCTCCTTGGCAGGCCAGTACGACCAGTAGCCGTCCACCTGCTCAGAACCGCACACGCTCTTGATGCAGCGCTCGCGGATGCCGTCAGGCAGTGAGTCGATGTATTCCTGATTGACCAGGGCCGGGATCTTGATGTGCAGATCGATCTTCAGGCCCATGCCGCCCGACAGCAGGAACGCGGTCGAGTCGTCGATGTGTCCGCGCTGCTGGATGGCAACGAACGGTGTGCCGCTGTGCGCCTTCCGGCTGCGCAGGGTGTTCACCAGGCGCGTGTGCGACTTGCGCCGCTTTGCCTCGCTGAACAGATCGTCGATCTTGTCCCAGTCATCCGCCTGGATGTGTCCGCTGTACTCGTCACCCATGTAGCCGCCACGGACACCGGTGATCTGGCCGCCACTGGAGCGGCTGAACAGTTGGTGTACGCGCTTCCCATCCTTGGCGAGCGTCCAGTCGTCCACCTTGTCCTTCTCGATATCGAAGGGGTAGAACTCGCGGAACTCAGCAGACTTGACCAGGGCGCGGCTGCGCTCGCTGTTCTCGTCTACCAGGCTCTTGGAATAACTGGTGTTGAGGATGCGCACCCGGCGGTGCTTGACCATCGTGTAGACCGGCAGGTGGACGGACCAGAACTCGGTCTTTGTGCCGCCTGGCGGGATATTCACGACGATGTTCTGCGCGTCACCGGCAAGCATCTTGCGGGCGGCGTAGTCGAAGTAGTGGTGGTGCCAGTTTGTCCTGAAGCTGTCGCCCTGGGTGATGTTGAACCACAGGCTGGTGAAGGCCAGCGGGCTATGCTCCCCCGCCGCGACCAAGGCGGAGCGCTCAGCGTGGCTCAGCGCGTCCCACTCGATCGGTTTGATAGCCATCAGTCCACCAGCTTGTCTACCAGGGCTTTAACCAGCTCGGCGTCAATCGGGCGGTCCTTTACGGGAGTCATCGTCCCGTCGGTCGAACTGAGATCTACCTGCTGCCTGTTGGTGTAGGTGCCACCAGTTTCTTTGGCGGCCTGCTCCAGCAATTGGGCTGCGAGCGAGATGTTCTTCATGTTCTCTGCCCGCTCAGCCATTCGGCCCAGGGCTCGAAGTCTGAACGCCCGGTTAGCGATTGGGATGTCAGCCGTATCGTCTCGGAAGCGCTTCCGGGTGTCTTCGAACAGGGTCACCCAGCGCTTAGCCAGGAACTTGCCGGAGATCTTCGTGGGGTCGTGCGATTCAACCTTCTGCCGCGTAATGGTCAGCCCGAATTCCTTTTGGACCAACTCAGCAACTTGTGACGGCGTATCGAAGCAAGCCAGCGCCTGCACGATAAAGGCCTTCACTTCGTTTTGAAGGACTGCCATATATTTTCACCTGTCTGATGCCTGTCCAAAATCAGGCCAGCTTGAGCAGGCAGGTTCCGCAGGCCCTCGATATGTTCAATTTACCCACCTCGGCGGGCTTGTTTGCAGCATCCACCAGCACCTGAACATCAGGGCTTGCCCCGTAGCGACGAACCACCCCGACGAATTCCTCTACGTCGTGTCCGCGCATCTCAAGCTTGGGCAGGCCTTCCTGAGTGAACTTGGGTGCTCCGTACTGATCTGTCGCCTGGGCGATGTGGTAGAGCTCGTGCTCAACCAGGGCGCAGAAGTCGGTGTCGCTGCATTGGTCGCAGTAGTCAGCGGCCAGCGTGATGATGTAGGCCGGCACGTCGCCGAACCAATCGCGCATCTGTTGCTCCATCCGGGCTTTCTGCCAGCCGCCGGCGCGGAACGCTACCTGTTCGGCCTGACCTAGTACCGTGCGGCCCTGCTTATTGAAGCTCGACGACGCCCACATGACCCGGATGTCTGCATCCAGTAGGTGAGCATGGTCTTCATTGTGAATGCTGCCGGTGTCGGCAAGGATCTCGGCTTGGAGCCATTCCCACACCTCAGGCGCGGGCGTCAGGCGAATGCCGAAGTGAGAGAGGTCAGACAGCTCAAGCAGTGACGATGGAGGGTATGGCCTATCCATAGTCACCCCCTTGCGCGCCACGATTTGGCGCATTCGAAAACGTGGCGCGGGTTACGGCGACTGACGCTCTACCGCTTCGTTGACCTTCTCGGCCGCTTTGCTCGCTGTGTCAGCCGCCTGGACTGCCGAGTGCGATGCCTCTTGCACCTTCACGGCTGCGTCCTGCGTCTTCTCGGCCAGGTTGGTCAGGCGTAGGTCGCGCTTGCCCAGGGCGGCGTCATACGCGGAGCGCACCTCAGCAAGCTGCTTGGTCTGCTCGCTACTGGCAGACCAGACGCCGGCCTGGTAGCCAAGTGTCAGCCCGCCGAACACCAGCAGGATCGCAATGACCCATACCTCGGCGCGCCTCCACCAGTGGCGGGCGATGAAGTTGATTGCGCATCGATCCATCAGTTGAGCCCTCCGAGCTTGGTTCGCAGGCGAGCAATCTCGTCGCTCTGCGTGGTGACGGTTGCAGTGAGCTGCGCCACCTGGCTGGTGAGGGCTTCGATCTTCCCCTCCATCCGCCCTACCGCTGCGGCCAGCTCATTGCGCTCTTTGGCGAACTGGTCGGCGCGTGCTTCGGCAGCGTTCGCGCGGGCCCGCTCAGTGTCGAGCAGCTCATTCAGCCGGCGGACGGTGCCGATGTCGGCGCTATCCATCGCCCGGTCGGTCGCGTCCTTGGAGAGGAATTTCCTCAGCCACAGAAAGCCGCCCAGCAATACGGTTCCAGTACCGCCCAGCCAGGTAGCTGTGCCTGGGCCGAGGTCAGTAGGATCCATCGTCACTCCATGAATAAAAAAGGCCTGCGTTGGCCCGGGCAAAACCCAAAACAGAAAGGCCCCACACAATGGCGGGGCCCTGAATAGGTGTGCGCGTCTTTCCGCGCTGTCTGCCAAAGACCATCCCAGCGTCAACGCCCCATTGCATTGATCTCGCTGATCCAGTCTCGCGCCACCCTGTAAGCATGGTGATGGGACAGGGTGCACGGGCTGCCGGTGTTTTCTTGAAGCGCTGTACTTTCCGGCTTATCAGCGTCCAGGCCTTCCCGAGGGCCGTCCTGGCTACAGGTGTTACTGGCTGGCAAGGGAGGGATCGAACCTCCGACCAGGCGGTTAACAGCCGCCTGCTCTACCTCTGAGCTACATGCCAATGTGGTGCCGCCACGAGGATTCGAACCCCGGGCCATTCGCTTACAAGGCGACTGCTCTACCACTGGAGCTATGGCGGCGAATTTAAGACACAAAAAACCCCGCTCGAAAGCAGGGTTAGTGGAGCAAGTTGCCGCAGGCAAAATACTCAATATGGGGAAATCATGCCCTCAGCCGTGCGGGAAGTCAAGCGGCCTCCTGCATCTTGTAAATCACCCCGCCAATCGGGCTTAGTGCTTTCGCATCAATGTCATAGCAAGCGTCGAAACAGAGCTGCACGAAAGGCTCCCAGTCACGACTCCATGCCGTGGATGGAAGCTTGACGCCATACTCTGCAACCATCCAGGCACGGAACACCTCGGGCTTGATGAGAGGGTCAGGATTTGAAGACTGCCCGCCCTGGTGCATGTAGCGATAGCGACGGAACACACCCTTGGCCACGTACTCGCCCCGCCCTCTCTTGTCGGCCGTCATGCGCGGCGCCCGGGAACAGGCCAGATTGAATACGGCCCCTTCAGCATCATCCCGATCATCATCGGTAGGCTCTGCGGCGTACATGGCATTCCCAAAGGCGCGAAGCTGATAGTGAAGCCGCGCGATTGCGGACTGGATCTGACCAGCCAAGGCGCTATGCACCGCGTGGTTCGCCGTGGGCCCGCGCTCGGTGTTCTGCACCACCACGCCCAATTGAACAACGTCAGAGGTCTGGCCGGGGGCCGGGTTGTACTTGCAGTCATGCCAAGCCTGGCGCGCTGAGTTGATCTTCATGCTGCCTGCCCCTTCCTCAGTTCTTTGGTCTTGGCCCGGTATTCGGCGGTCATCGCCTTCAATTCTTCGATGGTGTACTTCTTGGCCTCATGAGGCCCTTCAAGCCACTCGACAGCCTCGATGCCAATCTTCTTGATTAGGCCAGGCCGATACCCCAGCAAGTTCCCCGACTTGCCCATGTTGCAGTTGCGATTGCATTGGAGATGTACGTTGAGTGGCTCAAAGCGAAGCTCTGGCGCTGCCGCTGTCGTCCTGTAGTGGCCCGCGCAGTACTGAACGTCCGCCGTCGTGCCGCAACTGATGCAAGGCTGACCGGCATCCCGCGCCCGTATCCAGGCGTTGAATGCGTGCTGCGTGTCCTTGAGGTGATCCGCCCTGCTCTTCAGCTTCTCCTTGCGCACCTTGATGTCCTTACGCTCGATGTCGGCCAGCGCCTTGCGCGCCTTAGGTGCGTGCCTGGGCGCGTCGATCATTGCGCAGGCCGGACTGCACACCGCCTGGCCCATACGCGAAGGGACGAATGAGGCCCTGCACGTGACAACGCGGCACTTCTTCGGCTTGGGCTGCTTCCGTTCGATGGTCATACAGCCTCCTTGGCTTTTTGCTGCTCAGGGGTGAAGTCGCCGCGCAGGGGCATCAGGTTCTTTTCGTGCTTAACCGCATGCATGCTTCTGAATTTGCACAGCCATCCACCAACCCCGGCCGCCGGCCTGAATTCGTAAACCTTGCCCGTGGTGGGCGAGACGATCAGGTCACCAGCCATTACAAATCGCACCAGCTCCGCGGTCTCGCCCAAGTACCCACCTGAAATCACCAGTGCCAGGTCGCCCGGTTTGAAGTTATGGCTCATCAGTAGCGCCCTCCCCAATTGTCCTTTTGTGTCCAACGCACCTGGTGCTCGGCGCCGAAGCAATGAACCCACTCGATCAACTCGCCGCACTGCTTCACGGTGAGCTTGCTTGTGCGTTCATAGATGACGTCGAAGCCGTTGCCGTCTACCGCTGGGATCATCTGTGGTTGATCGCCCGACTCACGCAGCCACGCGGCCGTCAGCAGGCGCTTCCAGATCAGAACGTCCCACTTCTTCCCGGCGTGCTCGACCTGGGCGGCGATATCGGCCAGCGCCGCGTGCAGGGCCTTGTTCTGCTCCCCGCTGCGGTCAACTTCGGTGATGGCCAGCTTCTTTGGCTTGGTAAGGTCAAGCGCGGCAAGGTGGCCCATGGCGCGGCTACGGTCTGATTCGTTGCGGATCTGAAGGCTGGTCATGATTGAACTCCAGTCTTCTTGCTGACCTTTCCCTCTGCCTCAAGCGTGCGCATGGTGTTGCGCAGCGTCTTTAGGTCCCAGTGAAACCGCAGGTACTTCCCGATCAGGTTTACCTTCGCTGACAGAACCAGGCTGATCGCCAGAAGCATTGCCGCTACCAACAGAGCGCCACCGACCAGCATCACGCCGTAGCCAAGCCACAAAGCGATTGACTCCAGAGTCATGACTGCTCTCCCTTGCCTATGGCGGCGATTACCTTTTGGGCCGCCTCATGGGCACCCTCGAAGCGTTCGACGTTGTCCTGCATGCACAGCAGCCCGCCATCGACTATGTCCCAGCAGTAGCCGTACATGGAGGTCATCCCTTTCAGAGCGACGAGCAGCGCCTCGTTCTCGGACTTGAGCCGGGCAACTTCTTCGCGCGCGGCATCGAAACCAGCAGCGGCATACTCAGCCTCGCTCTCAAGCCGATAGTTCTCGGCGATCAGGGCCAGGACTGCGGCTGGGTTGGCGGCTGCGATGAAATATTCATCGTCATGATGCAGGCCGTTGATGTAGCCGCTGCGGTCCTCGCAGCGAAGCTCTCCAACTTCGTACCAATCGCCCAGCGAGGCCTCGGCCAGCCGCTTCAGTTCGGTGTTGTCGGTCATGACAGCAGCTCCTTTGGCACGCTTGCGATTTCGCCAAGGACCGAGGCGACGATGGCGCGACAGGCGGCGATGAGGATTGTTTCCCCGTCACCAGCAGCATTCGTCATGCCGTAACGCTTTGCGTGAACGACACTCCCAGCACGAAGGATTTCAATTTCAAATTTATCCAGCAGCGCGCCGCCGCAATCCCAATCGCTGGACGGATACCAATCGAACTCAAATCCATACGCCCCGGAGTAGGTCAGGCGGATCGTGCGAGGAAGCGTCACCGGCTTTGCTGCACCCTTGAACAGCAAGCGCGTTTCGCTCTCGGTAACCTTGATCGCCGGCCGCATGCCTGGGTACACAGCACAGAAAGTCGCCCAATTCAGTGCGGCGCCAGACAGGTCTTGCGTCTTAACTTCTATAAATTCGGTCATGCCCGCTTCTCCCCTGCTTCTGCGATCACTGCCATGCGCTCCAACTTGCGCGCCTCACTCCAGGCCTCAGACGTGCGATCTCGCTCGCTGCCCTTGTCGACCCATTCCCAGACCGGCCGGCCGTTGCAGACCATGTAGGCCCGGTACATCTTGCTGTACTGCTGCTGGCGGATTTGCTGGACGCCTCGGCCTTTCAGGAAGCGCTCGTCCCCGGCCTGCGGCTTTGGCTTGGCCTGCGCGAAGCTGTATCGAATGCTGGTAACTGTCATGTCAGAAACCTCCCCGTGGGTTGAAGTCGTTCAAGAGGGATTTGGAGGACTTGCGGGGCGCTGGCGCGGCGGCTTCTTGCTGCTGCTCGCGCTGCCCTGCGTAGTTGACGAACCGTGCGA
The DNA here is from genome assembly GCF_059862525.1 of Pseudomonas sp. MF08875. Lineage (NCBI taxonomy): Bacteria > Pseudomonadati > Pseudomonadota > Gammaproteobacteria > Pseudomonadales > Pseudomonadaceae > Pseudomonas > Pseudomonas sp. MF08875. Next base: position 91,109 of record NZ_JCBCUW010000018.1, on the reverse strand, counting down.
ACTCGCCCTGGTGCTGGAGCAGGCAGTGCCCTACCGATGCGTGGCGGTGCTTCACCACGTCGATCTCGGTCACGCCGCTGCGCCCGAGGTCAGAATCGGCGTCACGGTGGGCAATCATGATGATGTCGGCGTCCTGCTCGATCTCGCCGGAGTCGCGCAGGTCGGACATTTGAGGCTTCTTCGTCGAGCGCGTTTCGATGCTGCGGTTGAGCTGGGCCAGGACGATGATAGGTATATCCAGTTCCTTAGCCATCGCCTTGATGCCGCGGCTGATGGCGCCGAGCTCAAGGTTCCGGTTCTGCTGACGCGAGCTTGCTTCGGGCGCGATCAGACCGATGTAGTCGATGACGATCAAGTCCAGTGGCTTGGCGCGGTGCTGAAAACGGGCGATGTTACGAATCCGGCTCAGCGGCAGACCGCCCTTTTGGCAGATGCGCAGATCGGCAGAGTGCATACGGCTAACGGCGCCGGTAATGCGCGTGATCGATTCGCCGTTGCCCATGGCCTGGCCGGTGTCGATGCTGCCAAGCGTTACCGCCGAAGAAGACGCCAGGCTGCGCTTGGAGAGCTCCTTGGCCGACATTTCGAGTGAGAAGACCAGCGCCGACTTGCTTTCTCGGATAGTCAGGTTTTCGGCGATGCCCAGGCCCAGCGTGGTTTTACCAGTGCCTGGGCGACCGGCGATGATGATTACGTGAGAGCCGCGCAGGCCTTGGACCAGTTCATCCAGATCCTTCAGCCCTGTTGCGTGGCCGTTGATGCCCTCGCCATTGAAGCGAGCATCCATTTCGTCAACGACCGGGCCGAGCGCTTCACGCAGGCTGATCACATCCGGCTCGTCGTCTTCGCTGTTCAGGGCCAGGACGGCCTCTTGAGCGTCTGCGATGATCCCGGCCAATGGCCGTGCATGGCTCGCCATGTCGATGATGGCTTGACCGATCTCCGCGACCTTGCGGGCCTTGGAGCGCTCTACCACGATACGGGCGTATTCAAGACCATTCGCAGCGCTGGGCACGCCGTTGTAGATCTCGGAGGCCCGGATCATGGTCAGTTCGCCGCTGGACAGTTCGTGGCGAATGTCGGCAATCGACACAGGGTCAGCTGGGCGGCCGGCAGAACGGGCAGCAAGGATAAGCGTGTAAATCTCAGCAACGTCTTGGTCGTAAAAGTCGGTCGGGCTGACCATGGCGCCGATTGTTTCAATCAGGTCTGGCTTGATGAACAGGGATCCGACAACGCCGTACTCAGCTTCCATCGCAACCAGTGGGCGGTCAGTAATCATAGGGCCTCCAACACTTTCAGGACCTTGTCCTGGCGGGTCAGAAACTCAATGTCAGCAGTCCAGCCCCGGTCGTTCTCGCCGGTCCAGTGCTTGCTCTTCAGGCAGTCGGTGAAGTAAGCGGTCCAGAATTCACCCTTGCGGAACGGGTAGATACCGTTGATTTCCATGTTCCAGCAGCCCTTGATCAGGGTTTTGCGCTTGGCCGAGAGCTTCAGGCACTTCGGCAGCTTCTCGCCGCAGACCGTGTTGTAGATTTCCTGAATCTTGCCGTACGGGATGCGGTCAGCCTTGGCGGCTGCAGGTTGGTCAGGTTGTGGGGTGCCCTGCTGTTCCGGTTCAGATTCCAAATCTTCACCGGTCGAAGCGGCAGCGGCGACAACTGCGTTAGCAGTTAGATTTGTATTTATGTCTTTTATGTGTGTGATTTTCGACACAGTGGCAGGTGTCTTTTCTACACGGTGTGTAGATTTCAACACAGTGGATTTATGGTCAATTTTCCATTCGTTGACAGGTAGGAAAGTGATCGGATCACGACTCCCGCCATCACGAAACAGAATCCGTTGACGGATGAGTGAGTTGATAGCACGGGATACGTTTGCACGTTCCGACTCGGCCTTCTCTGTGTCGCCATACAGCATCTTTGAGATGTAGAGCGCCGCTACCTTCACAGATTCTTTGTTGTAGCCAGCCGTGAGCCTATGAATAGCCAGAGCTACGCGCAGTTCACGGCCAGACAGTTCAGCCCCTATGAGGGCTTCGTAGAGATCGTTGTCCATCCGGGTAAATCCCCCGGTATTGCGTAGTGGGATGACATTGCTCATACTTGGGCCTCTGGATTTATTGCTACACGCCCTTCGGTTGCAGCCGTCGGACACAGCGAAGCCCGCAGATGAGCCAAACACTCACTGCGGGCTTTTTGTTTACTGTCTCTCGAATACATGTTCCGGATCGACCGGGCATGAAGCATTGCCACCGCTTGGTGGTACTCCTTGCTCAATTCCAGTTCTTCAGCAGGAAGTTGATACATCACTCCTCCTGCAACTGGTCTACGCCGTGGATGTGCTCCATCCAGCGTTTAGACGCATGGATCAGCATCTCGATATCGCGCTCGTTAAAGCAGCGCATCTCAGCCGGAACAATCTTCAGGTCGAGCACCGCCAGGATCTGAGCGAACTGCTCAAACTTCTCCGGCTTCATGCGGCTGATCGTCGCCTCGTCGCAACCCACTGCATGCGCTACTGGCGCATTGCCCACGGATGCAAGCTTCTGCACGATGAAGTGGTAATTCTTGCGGGACCTTACAACCTGTTCTTGGCTTAATTGACTGGTCGACATGATTAGGCCGCCGACGCGAGTTCAGGCCAAATCACGGTCCAGTCATTTGGGCGCAGGGACTGCCGGGTCAGAAGACCCATAGTTTCCCGCTCAAGAGACGAGGCCACGCTGGCGGACGCTTGCTTATTGCCATAGGCAATCTGTTTCAGGTAGCCGCGAGTGGTCCCGGTTCTTTCTACAACCTCGTCCGAGGCTGTCTTGAGCCACTCCAATAACTGTGTGTGCTTGGTTCGCATCACGGATTCTCCTAAGTGATGCGCAGATTATTACCGCTTGGTAACCATTAAATCAATACCGGATGGTCATTTACCGAAAAGTAATGGCCGTAGAGAATCGCCGAATGGAACTACATGACGTGCGCAGGGCGAACCTGCAAAGATTGATGGACAGAGAATTCGGCGTTGGTGCGCGGGGCGCGCAGTCTCGCCTGGCAGAAAAGCTCGACAAGCCACAGAACTTCATATCCCGTTGCTTGGGGCCTTCCGATAGGCCGGGCGCAAAAACCATCGGCGAATCTATGGCGCGGGAAGTGGAAGAGGCCTTCGGGCTGCCCAAATATGCTTTGGACAGCCTTGGCCTGGGGAATAGCGACACAATTGACGTTGAGGGGCTTCCTGCTGCGCTGGCTCAGAAAATTAAGAGCTATCGCCCAGTCGTAGAGGTGCCTCGTTTCGATATAGCCGCATCAATGGGCCCAGGCACGGAGCCGCCAGAAATGAACATGGTTGTTGAGCACATGCGCCTCGATGCCAATTGGGTGCGCCAGAACCTTGTCTACACGTCTACTGACAACCTAAGGCTTATCTCAGGCCGCGGAGACAGCATGGCGCCTACTATTCGAAACGGTGACGCCCTGCTTGTAGACTCCGGCGTCACGTCTGTCGAGTCAGATGCAATCTATTTCTTCTTGATGCGCGGGCAGCAGCATGTGAAGCGTATCCAGCGCAACCTTGATGGCCTGACAATCATCTCGGATAACGGCCAGTACCGCGAAATTGACGTTCCGGGCGACCGTGAGAGCGACATCCAGGTGCTGGCCCAGATCATTTACTGGTGGACTGGGCGTAGCTTCTAGCCCTTTCCTGACGGGCTGCAATATCTTGAACACGGACGTGTACCTATAATCAAGCCATGAAAGACATAACGCTTTACCTCGACGGCACATCCCCTGACCAGCTCTCAATGAAGCGCCTGGCGGAGTACCTGCGCGAACTTTCTTCCTTCTACGGATCGGAAGCATCTGTGCATTTTGACTCTGTAAAAGAAGGCTCTGCGATGCTCGTTTGTCGCGTTGAAGACACTTGCTACCCAGTGGTACTGAATCAGGTCCGGGAGGTTGCAAACGGTATCGGCGCTAAAAGGCCTACCAGATCCTTCAGGAAGCTTTCGGACCTGATGCTGGATGATCGGGTTGACGGATATCTAAAAGCCGAAGGCGCGCAGATCATCCAGTTTCCAAGAGGTAAGCTGGCCGAGCCCCCGCTGAGGGTAATAAAAGAGTCTAGCGTCCAGGGGCGCCTGTATAGCGTTGGCGGTAAAGACTCCACAGTCCCCATTAGGCTGGAGGGTGCTGACGGGGAGACCTTGCTGTGCGAAACCAACGTCCAGATCGCTGAGCGCCTCGCGCACCTTCTTTTCAAGCCGGTCAGGCTCACGGGAGAAGGTGAATGGGAGCGGCGTCCAGATGGCAGTTGGAGGCTGATAAAGCTTGTAATTTCTTCGTTCGCGAAGCTTGAAGACGTTGGATTCAAGGCTGCCATAGCAAAACTGAAGGCAGCCGGGGGCGTCAAATGGGACGACATGCCTAGCCCCCACACAGAAATCTTGGAATCTAGGGGCTAGGGTGAAAATTGTAATCGACACGAACGTTCTGGTTCAGATCATGCAGAACGAGGCCTCCTCTGATCTTCGTCATCCGGAGACAGGGGAATTGGTAGATAGGGTTTTTGACCGCGCCGCTGCGCTTGTCGATCACATAGACACTCTGGGAGGCGTAGTTATCATCCCTGCTCCGGTCCTTGCGGAGTACCTCTTCGGCGTAGACAAGGGCGCGCTCCAAGCACACCTAGACGTTATCAGTTCCGTAAAATCAATAGAGGTTGCTGCGTTTGATCAAGTCGCTGCAATCGAGTGCGCGATGCTTGTATCTGATGCCGAGCAAAAACAGATGGACCCCGCTGCGAGCAAAGCAAAACTTCGCGTTGATCGGCAGATTTTAGCGATAGCGGTAGCATTAGGGGCTTCTGAGATTTGGACTCACGACATCGGTCTTATGAACAAGGCCAGGTCGGTTGGGATATCAGTGAAGTGCCTTGCCGACATCGGTCCGCCGCCACTGCAATTCGGATTTGAACCTCGGATGTGAGCCTACTCAATAGCTAGCGATGCTCCGCATATCTACAAAAGCCCGCCACCGAGCGGGTTTTTTTTCGCCTCGTTAAAATTTATTACCAAACGGTATTTACTTAAATTATTACCATGCGGTAACTTTACATCCATCGAGTCACCCAACAGGTACTCGCCAGGGCCTACCAAGACCCGCCGCAACACAGGCAGCGATGCCAGGCAGACGCCGAACCGCTCTTTAACAGCCAGCGCAACAAACAACAGACCGCATTGCCTCTACCGGCGACCGGCGAGCAGACAGGCCCGAAAGCCTGCCAACGACAGGGAAAACCTTGTACGGCTGCTCGATGGTGAAACGCCAGAACCGTGTATGCCCAGTAGGCACGAATGACCCGGCAAGCAATGCGCCCCGCGAATCCCAGCGGCAGATGGGAGAGACACCAAATTCAAGAATTAGCGGGCCCGATAGCTTCGGCTGGGACCGCCGGACCTCATGCACCCTGCCCCACTCAATCAGGGCACTCAGAGCTGTAGCGTGCATGTTGTAAGGACCTGTGATCCACGGCGAATAGATGCTGTTTGACGCTGTGAGTAGGAAGCTCGAAGCCCAACCACGAAGACGAACGGCCAGCCCTGCAATCAGCGGCGGGTAACTGGCCAACACCGATGACGCAGCAAACCCAGGCCGTCGCCAGTAGCGGGCCTGGGCACCACAGATTTACTGATGCCGCTTCTATGAGGCGGCATTGGAAATCAACGGAGATCAGGAAATGAAAATAGAAGCATCGCCTAGACAGAAAGTCGTCCTGGAAGCGCTGAAAAAATGGATATCTGAAAACGGTTGGCCGCCAACTCGGGCCGAGCTGGCAAAGGATCTTGGTATAGCGTCGCCAAACGGCGTGGATGAGCACCTAAAAGCTCTTGCTAAGAAGGGTCACATCACCATGGTGCCAAAGGTGAGTCGCGGCATTCGAATTGTCGCCTGAACCATCCTCCTGTGCATTCACAGAGTGCGCAGCGGGATGCGGATGCACGCCCAGGCTGATGGGCAAGTGTAAGACCTGAGGGATCGCGGGAATCGTGGCCGGTAAAGTGAGTAAGCGCCCAGATGGCCACGGCGAGTCCAAGAATAAGCGGCTGAAACCTTCGCCCCGGTGAAACCCCGGTGTCACTAAGGCCGCTAATAGTCGTGCCGGGATCAGCTCCGGCCATCTGCATCACCCAACCAAGCCGGAGATCACCATGCTCCTTCTGTTCCTGATCGGCGCAGCGCTCAGCCATGCGCGGCCAGAACCGCCACCTGATGACGGCCTGCCAACCGATCCACTGCGCTTCATCCGTGAGCGCTGGCGAACGATCACCGGGGTCGCGGCGCTCTGGCGCTGACCTCCCCGCCCAAAAACCACTGCATCGGTGAAAGGCCCGAACGTCCAACGGGCCTTTCTTTTCCCGACACAACCCGCATGCGACTTCCCACGGCGCCCTCCGGCAGCTGGCCGTGCTGTGAGGTCGCAGCCGAGTTTTGTTGGATCAATCAACGAATGGAGAGAGTCATGAGCATTCAAGACGGAGGCCCTGCCTTCCCTGTCGCGGATTACGACCACATGGTTTTTGAGCCGAAGACAGTCGCCGAAACGAAGCGTGATTTGTCCGGGATGAGCCTGCGCGACTATTTCGCGGCAAAAGCCCTGCAAGGCATGAGCGCGAACCCTTACTACGACGATTACGAGTTCGACACGATCTCAGAAATGGCCTACGCACAGGCCGAGGCCATGCTCGCCGCCCGTTCCGCCTAACCCCAAACACTGGAGGTCGCCATGGCCCGCACTTACGAATATTGGACGGTCAAGGATGGCGAAGACATCGCTATCAAACTGACCGTCGCATATTACTCGGCCCGGAAAGGAAATTTCAGTTCGCAAGCCGCCGATCCCGATGAGTACTTCGGCCATTGCGAAATCAATTGGGAGTCGAAGGACGACACCAGCTTCATGACTGAATCCGAGATTGCCTCGATGGAGGAATGGCTTGTAAACGAGCATTCCGAGTACCTGGCCGATCAGGACTACTACGACTGACCCGCCACCCTGGAGGCGACCATGGAACACGAAATAGTTGTTGAGGGGTTTGTCCTCCAGGTGGAGGTGACCCACTGCGTGAATGAGCCGGCGCGACCCGGTACCTGGGACAGCGACTGGGACGCAATGGGCGACCGAGAGCTGGAGTTCAAGCTGATCGCGGCCAAATGCTACGACGAAGACGGCGTGCCGATGGACGTTCCTGGCTGGCAGTTGCCGGTTCTGGCCCATCAGTACTACACCCCAATCACAAACGCGCTGTGGGTAGAGATAGACGCCCTCAAGCGCCGAGAAAGACGGTGGGCAGCATGAGCAGCCAGCACGATTTGGCCGTTGGCATGCTTGAGGGGTACATCGCTCGCGTGATTGACCCTGAATGCAGCGCTGTCGCGGTGAAGGCCTCGGCCGGTACTGCTCTTCTGATCTTTCGCACCCTTGGGATCATTGATTCCAAAGAGGACGCTCATTACACCGAACGATTGCGCCGCGCCTATGAGCGCCGGAAAGGAGATCCACATGACTACTGCACCGGTTAAATCACTGATCGACGAGCAGATTGCTGAGATCGAACGCAGCCTGACAATCCTCGGCGCCGGCCTGCCGCGCGACCTGCCTGTGTCGGCACTGCCGCCAAAGCTTGCTGCTGCGATCAAGGGCGGCCGGATCGCGGTTAGGGTTCGGCCATGAGCGCCTACCAACGAGCCAAGCGCCTCTACATCTGGCGAGGCTCTGCCATCGTCCTACTCCTGTGTACCGCATGGATGCTCGCAAGCGCCTACGCCGGTCACGTTACCCAATAACCAACACCTTCAATCGCTGCGAGCATCGCGGCAAGGAATCCCCATGTCCGCAGTAATGAAGCAGGACGACAACACGCCTGCAATATCGGAGGCAGCACTCGTCGAAGTGCTGAGCAGCAGCCTCTACCCCGGCGCCGAAAAGAACTCAGTCGTGATGGTGTTGGCCTACTGCCAGGCCGCGCATCTGGACCCCATGTTGAAACCGGTGCACATCGTTCCGATCTGGAACTCGAAGACAAAAAAGATGCAGGACACGGTGATGCCTGGCATCGGCCTATACCGCATTCAAGCGGCACGCACCGGCCAGTACGCCGGAATCAGCGAGCCTGAATATGGTCCTCCAGTAACGGCGAAGCTGAGCGGCGTAGAAGTCACGTATCCCGAATGGTGCCGCGTGACCGTCAAGCGGCAGATGAGCAACGGCCTGGTTGCCGAATACACGGCCAATGAGCGCTGGCTTGAAAACTACGCGACATCGAGCAAGGACACCGCGGCGCCCAACGCCATGTGGAAGCGTCGAGCATTTGCCCAGCTCGCAAAATGCGCCGAGGCCCAGGCCCTGCGCAAAGCTTTCCCTGAAGTTGGATCAGCGCCAACGGCCGACGAGATGGAAGGCAAAGCGTTCGAGGAGCCGGCGCGCGATGTCAGCCCACGACAGCAAGCCCAGCCTGAACCGGAATCGCTGCCCGCCTACTCCGACGACCTGCTGGCCGCGAACATCGTGAAGTGGCAGCCATTGATCGACTCGAACCGCACCAGCCCTGAACACCTCATTGCGACCATCAGCAGCAAGTACACGCTGAGCCCGGCGCAGATTGAAAAAATCACCAACCTCAAAGCCCTCGATGGAGAATCAGCATGAAAATTCATAACGTAGCTCAAGGCTCCGCCGAGTGGCTTGCCCTTCGCGCCAAGTTCCGCACCGCCTCCGAAGCCCCGGCAATGATGGGCGCCTCGAAGTACCAAACCCGCACGGACCTGCTGGCAGCCAAAAAGACCGGCATCACGCCGGACATCACGCCCTCTCAGCAGTTTATCTTCGACAAAGGCCACGCTACTGAAGCCCTGGCCCGACCATTGACTGAAGCGTTGATCGGCGAAGAGCTGTATCCAATCGTTGCCACCGAGGGCAACCTGCTGGCCTCCATGGATGGCGCCACGGTGCTCGGCGAGACACTGTTCGAGCACAAACTGTGGAATGAGTCAGTCGTGGCCCAGGTGAAAGCCGGCGACCTTGCTCCGCACTACTACTGGCAGCTTGAGCAGCAACTGCTGGTAAGCGGCGCTGAACGAGTGATCTTTGTTTGCTCGGACGGCACCGCGGAGAACTTCGTGCACATGGAATACCGGCCCGTCGCCGGGCGCGCGGCCCAGTTGATTGAGGGCTGGAAACAGTTCGAGGCAGACCTGGCCAACTTCGAAATGGTCGACGCGCCTTCAATCGTAGTCGGCAAGGCGCCTGATGAGCTGCCAGCCCTGCGTATCGAGCTGACCGGCATGGTCACCGCCAGCAACCTGAAGGTGTTTGAAGGCTCGGCCTTGGCGGTCATCGACACGGTGAAAACCACACTCTCCACCGACCAGGACTTCGCCGACGCCAAGAAGGCGGTCAAGTGGTGCGGTGATGTTGAAGAGGCTGTCGCCATCGCCAAGAAGCAAGCCCTGTCGCAGACCCAAAGCATCGACGAGCTGTTTTCGTCGCTGGATCGCATCAGCGCCCATGCCCGCGAGACACGCCTGAAGGTCGATAAGCTGGTGAAGGCTCAGGAGCTGTTGGTGAAGACCACCATCAAGCAAAAAGCCGAGCTGGCACTGGCGGATCACATCGCCGCAATCAACAAGACCCTTGGCAAGGTCACGCTGCCTTATGTCGTTTCGGACTTCGCCGGTGCCATGAAGAACAAGCGCACCATCGCCAGCCTCCAGGACGCAGTAGATACCGAGCTGGCCCGGGCTAAGATCGATGCAAGTCAGGCAGCGGACAGTATTCGCTTGAACCTGACCAGCCTGGCGGAGCTCGCCGTTGATTACGCCTTCCTGTTCAACGACGTGCAGCAACTGGTGACCAAGGCCAATGATGACCTGGTGACGCTGATAAAATTCCGTATCTCGGAACACCAGAAGGCGGAACAGGATAAGGCCGACGCGAAGCGAATCGCCGACGAACAAGAGGCCCAGCGCCTGGCAGCCATCAAGCCAGATCCGGTCGCGGAGAAAATTTCGACATCAGAGCCCGTCCGCACCGCTCCTGTCCAGACGGCGGCCCCCGTAGCCCAGGCCACAAAGTCAGTAACGAGCCATGCGGTCGAGCAGGTAGCGCTGCAGGCCAGCGTGACGGACTTCGAGGCCCTGGTGAAAGCCGTCGCATACGGTCAGGCGCCGATCACCGTCCTTTTGGTCAACTGGGAAGCGCTCGACGCGATGGTCGCAGAGCAGGGATCAACCTTCAGCATGGCCGGGGTGACACTCGCCAAGGCGGCAGCATGATCAGCAATCTCAAATCAGACATCGAGTTCCGGCGCGAAAAAGCGCTGGAGCTTTCCAGTCAGGTACAACGGCACCTTGCCGCTGGCGGAAAACTCACCATTGGCGATAGTCCGGCAATCAATCCAGACCCGGCGAAGCGATCGGAATTCATCGACCCGACAACCATCCTCAAGCGCCGCAAGCCGCCCATCACCCGGGCCGAGCGCAAGGCGCTTCGCAAACTGGCGGAGGCATTATGAGCAAGCGCAAGCCGCATAACCTGCAAGCCCGCATTGCCCGGTCGTGCCGCTCGCTGCTGGCTTCCAACCATGTCGCGGTGGTCAACATCGATCCCAGCGGCCGCCAGGGCATGATCAACTACAAGTCGCTCAAGAACATCGCTCCGGGGAAGATCGGCCAGGCCGTGTGCGGTATTCCCCACCGCTGGACGATCTACATGAGCGCCATGTGCATTGACGCCCGCGGCGACCGCTACAGCAAGTCGGTGGAACTGGCGCCCGATGGCGTCTACCTCTCCGACCACCTGGAAGACGTGATTGAGCATTGCTACAAGAAGCTGCGAGACGAGGCCAATCAAAGCCAGATGGTGGCTTCTGGCTGGATCGCCATCCCCGAAGCGATGTCACTGGACGAGGCGCACGCAGCGCGGATCTTCGAAGCGGTCGGCGCCTGGCACCAGGTGAAGGTCGATTCATGCGCCGCATAGCCCGAACCCAGCAACGCAAACGTCAAACATGGCTCGCACTGCCGGCCAGCGGAATAGAAGAGGTAGGCCATGGCTGCCGCGCAGAAAGAACGATCGGCAAAGACTGCGGCGAGGCGAAAGACTCGCGGCGAGGAAGAGTTGCGACTCCACACCATGGCCGGCACTCGCCAGGCCTTGGCTGACCTGATGGCCTGGCACGGCATCGAGGAACAGGGCGAGGCCATGACGCTGATGATTCACCACCTGCACGGCCTGGGCCCAGCAGGGTCGGCGCAGTTCCTCTCCCCGCCGCGACACGAATACGTGATACCCGAAAACGTGTCGGCAAAATTGCTGCTCGCCTATAACCGCGAAGCCCTTCGCATCTCCCACGACGAATAGCCCACCCTACTCGCTGCATCCGGTAACCGGAGGACGGCGCCTACCTGAGGAACACCAATGAAAGCCAAGACGATTTCAGTCGAGATTGACGACTTCAAGCTCAAGGGCCCCGCAGAACGCATGGTGCAGTTGTTCGCGCTCGGCATGCTCTCTCAGACACTGCCGCCGGCTGCGAATGTTCAGTCGATTTCGGCGGGCGACATCCCGGCCATCGGCGAGCACTGGCCCGGGGAAGGCGGCATCAACGCCGGCTTCGTCCCTGCCCGCGGCGATGTGCCTGCCCACTACCTGATCCTCGCCACCAAAAGCCTGGGCGAGCTCAAGTGGGGCCGCTACAAAGAAGAGTCGAAAGCCATCAGCAAGTGGGACGGCAAGGCCAATACAGACGCGCTGATCGTGGCAGGTGGCCACCCAGCAGCCGAAGCGGCCCGTGCATACACCGCTGACGGCCATAGCGACTTCGACCTGCCAGCGGCATCCCAGCTCTACCAGATCTGGGCATACGACCTGATTGTCGAGGGTGCCTACTGGTCGAGTTCGCAGCGCTCCGCCTACATCGCATTCTACTTGCACTTCGATGATGGCACTCAGCACACCAACGACAAGCTCAACGAGCTCCACGTCCGCCCCGTCCGCAGGAAATTTATTTAATCCTTCATTCATTGCTTTTGATCGGCCCGAGGCGCACCAGCGCCTTTTTTGTTGCCCACGAAAAGAGGAATCACCATGCCAGTAGCATCCAAAGCAGCACCAGCAACCAACCTCCCCCAGATCGGCGAGGCCTACGGCGGCGGGTTCGTCTCCGGCATCACCGTCGACCTGGAGACGGGCAAGCGTTACCTGAACATCACCGCCGGCGCCGAGCACGAACTGTGCGGCACCTGGGGCAAGCGCGGCGCGCTGATCGAGGGCGCCGACAGCTTCACCAACAGCCGGGCCAACACCGAGGCCATGGCCGCGGCCGGCAGTGAGGTGGCTCAGCAGGTCCTGGGCCTGGTAATCGGCGGCTTCACCGACTGGGCGATCCCCGCGCGGGACGTGCAGGAACTGCAGTATCGCCACTTAAAACCGACCACCGAGGAGAACTGGCAGTACGGACGCAGCGGCGACAACCCCAACAGCGAGCCGGTCGGCCTGCTGTACACCGGTGAATCGCCAACCCAGACCAATGTCGAGGTGTTCCGTGATGGTGGTCCTGAGGCCTTCCAGGGGCGCGCCTACTGGTCGAGTTCGCAGCGCTCCGCCAACTTCGCATTCTACTTGCACTTCGGTGATGGCACTCAGGACGACTACGGCAAGTACGGCGAGCTCCACGTCCGCCCCGTCCGCAGCGAGCTTATTGATTAATTCGCTTATTTAATCCGCCCGCTTGCGGGCGGTTGCTTCTTGGAGCTGTAGCGCAATGGGAATGCACACGGACTTATCGATCTACAAGGCTTCGCTGGGCCTGCTCCAGATGGCCACCAACCTCACCCGCAACATTCCCCGGGATCTAAAGCAGTCTCTCGGGAAGCGCGTCATCGATGAGTGCATTGACGTGCTGATGTTGATTGCCCGGGCCAACTCGACCCGGGACAAGCGTCCACACCTGACCCTGCTGGTCGAGAAGGTCCAGGTGATCGAGTTCCTGATGCGGCTTTTCAAAGAGAGTCGATTCATCAGCGTCCCGCAGCACGCCAATGCAATAGAGGTCACCACCTCGATTGGCAAACAGGCCAACGCCTGGAAACGCTCCACCCCAACCGCGCCCGCCACCTGAGAGTTACGGCTTTCAGGTCTGTGCGAATTGAATCTGGTCGTGCCGCTGACCTCTGGGTCACCGCCATGCGCATCAGAGATACCGCCGGTCTAAAGCGTCCGCGTAGGTCTCGCGCAGTTTCCTTGCTGATCGGCTCTGCCTTCGGCTTGGCGACGTAGATAGCACGATAGGTCGCAGCGCTCCGCCAACAACGCATTCTACTTGCACTTCGATGATGGCAATCAGAACAACAACGACAAGAACAACGAGCTCCACGTCCGCCCCGTCCGCAGATTCGACTGTTGGTCCCTACCCGTTCTGCGATTTGGTCCAGGCCTACTACGACTGCCGGCGCTCCAAGCGCAACAGCGACAGCGCGCTGGCTTTCGAGATGAACCTGGAACAGAACCTGGTAGCGCTTCACAACGACCTGACCGCCGGCACCTACCGGCCAGGCCGATCTATTTGTTTCGTGGTCACCCGACCGAAAGCCCGCGAGGTTTGGGCTGCAGCCTTCCGGGACCGCGTCGTCCACCACCTCATGTACAACCATGTGGCACCGCGCTTCTACGCCAGCTTCATAGCGGACAGTTGCGCATGCATTCCAGGGCGCGGCACGCTCTACGCCGCCGCCCGACTTGAGTCGAAGATTCGGAGCGCCAGCGAGAACTGGTCGAAGCCAGTCTTCTACCTGAAGTGCGACCTAGCTAACTTCTTTGTCGCCATTGATAAGGCGGTGCTGCGCAAACAGCTTGAAGCCAGGATCACCGAACCGTGGTGGCTGACCCTGGCCACGCAAATCCTAATGCACGACCCGCGCGAGGATTACGAGACCCGAAGCCCGGCGCACCTGTTCAACCGGGTGCCACAGCATAAGCGGCTGGTTGCGCAGCCCGCTCACCTCGGTCTGCCGATCGGCAACCTATCCTCGCAGTTCTTCGCCAACATCTACCTCGACGCCCTGGACCAGTTCGCCAAACACCAGCTGCGCGCTAAACACTACATCCGGTACGTCGATGACTTCGTGTTCCTGCATGAGTCACCGCAGCAACTCAACCAGTGGCTGGCAGAGGTTGAAGCGTTCTTGCCCAGGCTTGGCGCCAAGCTGAACCCCACGAAGACGATACTGCAGCCAGTAGATCGCGGCGTCGACTTCGTTGGCCACGTCATCAAGCCCTGGCGGCGTACCACCCGCAAGCGGTCACTTGCCCAGGCACTGAAGCGCACCGCCGCAGCGCCCGCCGAGGATCTGCGCGAGACCGCCAACAGCTACTTCGGCCTTCTCAGTCAGGCCAGCCACAGCGAGAAAGACCGGGCAAAACTCGCTCGCGTTGTGCTGAAGCGTGGCAATAGCGTCAATGCCGAGTTGACGAAGACCTACCAGAGGCGCCGAGGCATTTCGCTCAGTACGTAATCCATGTCAGGGCGACCTGTGAGATGGCAGCGGCTGCCGCAAATCCTGCGGCAAGCTTGTTCCATTTGGTTTGCTCTTCTGCCGTCTTGAGTATGTCAACGGTGCCTTTTTTCGAGACCTTAGTTAACAAAACTCCAGACCAGCTATCAGCAGCTTCGTCGTGCAGTACCGCAACGGTCGCTGACTTTACCCAAAGGCAGCAAGAGCTCAAGGAAAACAAGGCGACAAGAATTGTGAACCCAAGTTTGGCGTAAAGCATTTTGGTGCTCCATGAAATTTAGATCCATTTAACTCAAATCAGACCGCCCTGCCACCACCCACTCTTTAATCCACCGCCCGGGCATGGCCCGGCAAGGACTTCCCATGCCTACAGAAAATAAAGCGGCTCCGTTTCACCGCGAAGATCGTTACAACGTCATCAAATACACGGACCTGGAAAGACTGCCTCATGCCGAGCGACGGGCCGTAAACGGATTTCTGAGGAGGATTCATGAATCCGTATTGAAAGCCGGTGCGCCAGCAAGGCAATCGGTCGTCATCGAATCGGACTGGCCAGAATACGAGCCGGCCTGGCAGATGATCGAGCGCCGCATGGCCGGACAACCACCGGTAACCGCCGCCGAAGAACTCGACGCCGTGTTGCACTGGCGCACCAAGCATTCGCAGGCAATCAAAGAGCGTGACGCCCTGCAACAGCGCCTGACAGCAGCGGATGAGCTGATTGATGATCTGACATCGAAGCCCACGACCACCGACGAAGGGAGTCCACCCATCTACAAGCCGGGTCTCTACGCCGTGCGGCACATCGATAACTGGGATGGCGAACGCGACGTAACGCTGACTTTCGCCATGCTGGACGCCGATGGCAAATGGGCGGACAAAGAAACAGGTGACGCCCTGCTGGCCTATCGCGGTGACAAAATCCTGAGAGCTTGGCCGCTGGATTGCTCCGATGCGCCAGACACGCAAGTGATAGGCGTGCCGCGCAACTGGCTGAAAGACTGGGCACTTGAACTTGTCGAGGCCGCACGGGACGGCGGGCAGATGTCGAATCAAATCGAGCACCTCCTCGAAGTCCACACCAAGCCGTAACCCCTCCCCCTTTAAAGTCAGCCGCTATAGCGGCAAGGACGAAGTCATGCCTGCACAAAAGCCAATCATCATGTTCGACGCCCCAGAAGCAGCCAGCTTGAAAACGGTAACCGGCTGGGTTTCCGCTGATGGCCGATTTTTCGGCGCCGACGAGAACCTTGCCCGCTATTGCGGCGCCACACATCGCCGCTGCGAAGTGAACCCTGAGCACCAAATCTATGAGGTGAACAGTTCCTGCGATGAGTGTCGCCAAGCGCGCCGCCAAGCAAAATTCGCGGCGATGCCGATCAAGGAATGGGCCGGCGAGCCGCTGGTTATCTTCGATGGCGACCAGTACTTCTTCGATGAAGACAGCCTGCGCGACTACCTCATCGACAGCGATATCGATCTGGACGACCTGCAGCTCTGCATCTGCGAACCGAACTACCCCAGTCAAATCGACCCGGCAGACCATTTCTGCGATGACCTGCCGGAAGACGGCGAGATACGCGACGACCAGCTGCTTGCGGCATTCGAACTGCTGAACGAGATGATCCGCCAGTCCGAGCCCTTGTCATGGTCTGAGGGGGAGTTTGCCGCAAAGCTTCCCCAAGCCCTTCTCGCTGAGATCACCGCTTCCAGGGAGGCCCCATGATCCTCGCTCCCCTCCTCATGCTCTGGCTCATCTACAAGGGGCCGAGGCCATGAGTAACAGAATCGTTTGCCAGTTCAGCTGCGGTGCTGCTTCTGCGGTCGCCACCAAACTGGCGCTGGCCGAATATGGCGCAACCCGCGATGTGCAGATAATCAACGCCTTCCTGGCCAATGAGCACGACGACAACCGGCGGTTCGCCCAGGACTGTGAAGTCTGGTTCGGCCAACCTATCACCGTGCTTCGGGATGATAAATACGGGGCCGACGTGCAGAGCGTGTTCCTACGCGAACGATACATGAAGGGCCCTCACGGAGCGCCATGCTCGACGCTGCTTAAGCGCAGGCTGCTCTCCACCTACGAACAGCCTGGTGACGTGATGGTCTTCGGCTACACCGCCGAAGAGACCGATCGGCTGGACGACTTCAGAGAAAGAAACCCAGACCGCCCAGTGATTGCGCCGCTAATAGATCGAGGCCTGGGCAAAGAGGACTGCAAAGCCATCATAGAACGAGCCGGTATCGAACTGCCTGCCATGTATCGCATCGGCTATTACAACGCGAACTGTATTGGCTGCCCAAAAGGCGGCGAAGGGTATTGGCGCGCAATTCGTGAAGACTTTCCAGAGGTGTTCGAGCAGCGGTGTTTGGTCCAGGACGAACTGGGGCCCGGCTCATGGTTTCTTCGCTACCGGTCAGGACCTAGGAAGGATGAGCGATTCCCTTTGCGCGACCTTCCTGTTGGCCCAATCGCGCGCAACGAGAAGCTGCCCAACTGCAGTTTTTTCTGCGAGATGGCCGAAGCCGATATCGCCGCAACAGCCTAACCCCAATCCCCCTACATGCCTGCCGGTGAACGGCGGGCGAGGTATTCCTATGTCAGCAGTTCAGCGATTCCACGAAGCAGCCAACGATGCCCTGGTCAAGCTCAGCGGGTACTGCACGCCGGGCGCCAAGCTTGCCCTGGTCATTGTTACCCCGGGCGAGCCGGAGCGAGACATCATTCTTGAAGATCAGGGCCTGGATAGAAACGAGGTGGTCAGCGCGCTGCGCCGGCGCGGCCTGAGCATCGACGGCGACAACACCTACAAGCGCGATTTGTGCGACGCGATTGTCGGCGCCCTGGCCATGGGCGCCCAGAACGTCAACCCGCCGCCGGCGGATCACTGGGGGCAGCGCTTCTGGGATATCAGCCGGGAGGAGCGTGCGCTGGGCGAAGAGTTGGTCGCGGCGCTGAAACTCACCCGAGAGAACCTGCGCGCCTGCCAGGCAACTATCCATCTGTGCGGTGGTTTCGATCCTGTCTATGTGAATGACGCCCAGGCAGCGATGAAGGTTGCAGACGCCGCAATCGCCAAAGCCACCCGCTAACCCGCCTTTCTACCGCGACGCGCGGCAAGGACACCCCAAACCAATCAATCCACCCGGCGACGGCGTGGCGAGGCATTCCCATGGCCAACACAAAAGCGGCGCAGGTCTTCGAGACCCCGCCACGCTTCATCCGGGCAACTGAAGCCCCTGCATACCTCGGCATGTGCCGGGCTGAATTCAAGAACATCGTCAGGCCCCACGTCCGGGAATTCCCCATTGGAAAGCAGGGTGTTGCGTTCGATCGGCATGAGCTGGACCGGTGGGCAGACGACTACGTCGAGTCCATGGCGATTGAAAAAGCGAGCAATGAGGACAACAATCCGCCCCGCAGTGGGCGCCAAGGAGTTAACAAATGGCGCGAAAAACAATGTCCGGCCTCTACGAGAGGAACGGGATTTGGCACATCGACAAAGTCGTCAGAGGTAGCCGACTTCAAGAAAGCACTGGAACAAGCGAAAGGGAAGAAGCGGAGCAGTACCTAGTTCACCGGCTCGAAAAGCTCAGGCAGGAAAAGGTTTATGGCGTGCGCCAGGTGCGAACCTGGCGCGAGGCAGCCACCCGGTTCCTAGTCGAGTTCAAGGACCAGACTTCAATATCCCTTTCGGCGTTGCACATTGAACAGCTTGACCCGTACATCGGTGACTTGCCGATAACGCACATCGATGACGGGACCCTGGCCCAGTTCATCAAGGACCGGCAGACACCTGGCAAGACGGTAACCGGGAAGGTAAAGCCAGGCGTGTCGAACAGGACGGTGAACATCGCCCTGCAGCGAGTCGTCAGGATCTTGAACCTTTGCCACAGGAAGTGGCGGGATGCGGAGAAACGGCCATGGCTTGAGTCGGTGCCGATGATCCGCATGCTTGACGAGAAGGTGAGCAGCCGCAAGCCTTACCCGCTTTCATGGGAAGAGCAATCCGTGCTGTTCGCCGAGCTACCGGCTCACCTGCAGCGGATGTCCTTGTTCAAGGTGAACACGGGCTGCCGGGAGCAGGAGGTTTGCAAACTGCGTTGGGACTGGGAGATCTACGTGCCCGAGCTTGAAACCAGCGTTTTCCTGGTACCGGCCAATTTTGGTGGTAGGAATGCGTTGTCGGGCGTGAAGAATGGCGAGGACCGCCTGGTGGTGCTGAATGGCGTGGCCAAATCGATCATCGATAAGCAGCGCGGCCAGAGCGAGGAATGGGTTTTTCCTTACGACGGCACAGCAATGCACAGGATGAATGACTCGGCATGGAAGAAGGCGCGCATTCGCGCTGGGAGGATCTGGCAGGAGAAGTACCTCCGGCCGGCGTTACCTGGATTCGTATCGATCCGGGTTCACGACCTGAAGCACACCTTTGGCAGAAGGCTACGCGCAGCAGGCGTGACACTGGAAGATCGAAAGGCATTGCTTGGACACAAGAACGGTAGCATTACGAGCCACTATTCTACCGCAGAGCTAGGGCAACTGATCGATGCGGCAAACAAAGCGTCAACAACCGATTCGCGAGGACCGGCGTTGACCGTGCTCAGGAGAAAAACGGGATGATCCCCCGCAAAAGTCCCTACGCATGAAAAAGCCCAACTCGCGAAAGTTGGGCTAAGTCATTGAATTATATGGTCGGGACGGAGTGATTCGAACACTCGACCCCTAGCACCCCATTCAGTTAATCACTAGACATCCCTAGTTCGCACAACACCTCTATAGAATCCTAAGCCCCAGTAAAATAAGACCTTTCAGCGGTTAACTCTTCCAACAACCGCTATCCTGACCTACCCTTAGCTGACGGATCCGTGGGAGTAAATGTGGGAGTAAATTTCTCAGGAGGTTGATTATGGCCAAGCTCACCGCCAAAGAACTAGAAGCACTCACTGAGCAAGATGTCGGCAGCGTTATACGCGACGAAGGCAGCCTCTCAGGCAGGGTCTCACTCCGCAAAAAAGGTGTCGCCATCCCCTTTTACTTCCAATTTCGTTGGGAAGGTATTTACACCCGCTTTTCCTGCGGTACCTGGCCAAACAAGTCGTTGACCGAAATCCGCAAGGAGCGCAACGAAGCGCGAGACCTCGTAGCCAAAGCGATCAATCCTAATGAAAACAAGCGCGCCGGGAAGGTCAGACAAAAAGCGGAACTGGCTGCTCAACTCGCGGAGGCCGATCGGCAAAAGTCTAAGGAGCTAACGCTGCTGGACCTGGCGGAAGAATGGCTTCGCGATGGTGTGGCACGCAAGGATGGTAATGCCGAGCTACGGAGAAAGTTCGCGAAAGATCTTTACCCCGCCCTTGGCTCAAAAGTCATCAATTCAATCAGTGAGCATGACCTGCGGAACCTGGTGCGGTCCGTAATGGCTCGCGGCGCTACTCGTCAAGCCATCAGTCTTTTTTCGGATTTCGTTCAGATGTTTGGATGGGCCCAAAAACGCCAGCCATGGCGAACGCTGCTGATTGACGGAAACCCAGCAGACTTGGTCGAAATCAACAAACTGGTACCCAGTGACTACCAGGAGGAGCGAACTCGGATCCTCTCCTCTAGCGAACTTCAAGAACTACACCACCGCTTTGAAAAAATGACTGCGGACTACGCAGCACTACCTGCCGGCGAAAAGTACGATGGGATTCGCCCACTCAAACCAGAGTCCCAACTTGCGCTTTGGATCTGTTTGGGAACGCTATGCCGGATCGGTGAACTTCTTCAAGCCGAATGGAAAAACGTAGACCTGGAAAATGGCGTCTGGTTTATTCCCGTGGCAAACGTCAAAGGCAGCCGTGGAAAGAAGCAGGACCACCACGTGTTCCTATCTGCGTTTGTAACCCACTATTTCAGCAAGCTTCGGTTGCTTACGGGACACTCTCAATGGTGCTTCCCCGCAAAGCATCATGATGGTCATGTCGATCTCAAGGTCGTCAGCAAACAGGTGGGAGACCGCCAATCACGCTTCAAAAATCGCAAACCGCTTTCCCGTCGCCGACATGATGACACCCTGGTGCTGTCCGGTGGTGCGAATGGGGAATGGACACCCCATGACTTGAGACGAACAGGAGCAACCATGATGCAAGCCTGGGGCATAAGCCTTGACGTGATAGATCGGTGCCAGAACCATGTGCTCGCAGGTTCTCGGGTCCGCCGGCACTACTTACATCATGATTATGCCGAAGAGAAAAAAGCAGCCTGGAGCCTGCTGAGCGAGAAGCTCACTGAGATCATGATTGACCAGGATGGTTTGTAGGGACTTGAGGCACAATAGAAGGTCATCGCCTCCGCCATCTTTATACGACAAAGCCCTGATTATTCGGGGCTTTGTCGTTTCTGGCTTTCGTAAAAACCTGCCAGCCCACACTTCAGCCCACACCCTGGATGAAGTCTGGCTTTTCGACTAACGGCTAATTTTCGAATGATCTCTCGCCGGCATCTGTAATCCTGAAGAACGGGATTGATACAGCTTTTTCAGAAAGTTCGGCCGGCAACCGGGCCTGACGATCGCCGACCTGTTTACTCACCACCTTGACGTCCACATGTGGACAGGCTTTTGAGCCGAGGTTCTTGCGACGGCTCATAGAACTCAATCCTCATATCGGGTGACCGTCCGCTTCTGGCCATGAACCCATGCGCTTTTCGCTTACTCGTTTAAGTTGTTTGCCATCAATGCTGGTACCCAGTCTTTGCTTCTCCTGATCCTGGTTTCCAGTTCCAGCAGGGCGTTGGCAATACATAGATCGCTATGCGCCAAAGCGGCTCCACCTGTACTCACGGGAGCAACTTGAGCGACTGGCCAGAACTCAGAATAAGTCCATGAGTCAAAGCTGAGGCCACCCTTTAAAACCTACCGGTAAGGCGCAGCCATATACCTGGCAACCAGGTGCATAAATGGTATAGATAGCTCTTGGCGGCTGGTTAAGGATCGCAAGGAGCGCCAGGATAAACAGGCAAAAGCCTACCGTGGTGAAGAGCATTGTTTTTATTTTCATCACTGAGCTCACGCAAGGGTTTGAGGGGCTATTACACAAATCTGCGGAACACAAAAAACCTATCTTTAGAAAGCAGCTCACTTTCTTTTCACGGCAGATCTCAAGACTTGAATGACGTAACTAAGACAGCTATTCGTCCCACTGCTTTTCAAAGAAACGTGCAAGACCCGCGATGGCTTCACGAGCCTCCCCCAGTTGGTCCACCATGCCTTGGAAGACGTGGATCATGCCCGGCCAGACATCCAGCACCACTTTCACATCGGCAGCTGCTAAGCGCGCCGCCAGCTGGGTCGAGTCGTCCAACAGGCACTCGCTACTGCCCACTTGAATCAATACTGGGGCGAGGCCGCGTAGGTCTGCTAGGACGGGCGATGCCAGCGGGTGGCGAGCATCCACACCGTTCAGATAGAGGTCGGCCATCGAAGGGCCTTGGCCGAGGCAGCCTAGCATAGGGTCTACCGCGCGCTTGTCGGCCCAGGATGCGCCACTCTGGGTCATGTCTACCCAGGGTGACATGACTGCCGCAGCAACCGGCTGCGCTAGCCCGGCGTCGCGAATTGCAAGCAGCAGCGCCATGCTTAACCCACCACCAGCACTGTCTCCCGCCACCGCTAGGCACTGCGGATCGATCCCACTGCCAAGCAAGCCGCGATACGCGACCAGGGCGTCGTCTACAGCGGCTGGAAACGGGTGCTCAGGTGCGAGCCGGTAGTCGATGGTGAGCACGCGCGCGTCACAAGCTGCCGCCAAATGGCTGGCCAACGAGCGGTAGGCATTGGCACTTCCGACGGCGTAACCACCGCCATGCAGATAGAGCAATACCCTGCCCGCTTTGACTCGTTGGGGGTGCGCCCACAATCCGGGCACGCCACCTACCTGCGCCGGCTCGAAACTGCAACCTGGGGCGATAGAACCTTGCGATAACAGTTGTTCGGTTAGTTGTCGCTGCTGTTCAATGGGCAGCGTGCCCAGCGGCGGCATTTGTTCCAGCATGGCGACGATCGCCCGCAGTTCCTGTTGGCTCATAGTCTATCTCTCGACGCGAATGACGTTTTACAGTGTGTGAACTGGTTCGGCTGAAACGCCCAGGCACAGGTATTTGATTTCCAAGTAATCCTCGATGCCGTACTTCGAGCCCTCACGGCCAAGACCCGACGCCTTGATGCCGCCAAACGGTGCGACTTCGTTGGAGATCAGGCCGGTGTTGATATCCACCATGGCGTATTCCAGCGCTTCGGCTACACGGAACACACGACCCAGGTCGCGGCATAGAAGTACGAAGCCAGGCCGAACTCGGTGTCGTTCGCCTGGGCGAAGACATCGGCTTCATCTTTGAAGCGGAACAGCGGCGCCAGTGAGCCCAAAGTTTCTTCTTTGGCGACGGCGGCGTTTTTTCGGTACGTCGACCAGAATGGTCGGTTCGAAGAAGCTGCCACCCAGGCTGTGGGACTTCCCGCCGAGGACGATTTTGGCGCCTTTGCTCAGGGCGCCGGCAATGTGCTCTTCAACCTTGTCCACGGCCTTGTTGTCGATCAGCGGGCCGGTGGTGGTGCCGTCTTCCAGACCATTGCCGATCCTCAGCTTGGCGACGGCCAAACGCGTCGTACACGCTGTCTTGAATGTACAGACGGTTGGCGCAGACGCAGGTCTGGCCGTTGTTGCGGTATTTGGAGATCAGCGCGCCTCGACGGCGGCGTCAAGGTCCGCATCGTCGAACACAATGAACGGCGCGTTGCCGCCCAGCTCCAGCGAAATCTTCCTGATGTCATGGGTGCACTCGCCATCAGCTGACGACCGATTTCGGTCGAGCCGGTGAACGACAATTTGTGCACGATCGGATTGCTGGTCAACTCACTGCCGATGTTGCCGGCGCTACCGGTAGCCACGCTGAACACGCCTTTCGGAATGCCCGCACGCTGGGCCAGTTCAGTCAGGGCCAAAGCGGAGTAAGGGGTTTGGCTGGCAGGCTTGAGCACCATGGTGCAGCCAGCGGCCAGGGCCGGGCCGGCTTTACGGGTAATCATCGCCACCGGGAAGCTCCACGGGGTGATTGCGGCAGTTACACCGATAGGCTGCTTGAGCACAATAAGGCGCTTGTCCGGCTGATGGCCCGGAATCACATCGACATACGCGCGCTTGGCTTCTTCAGCGAACCACTCCAGGAAGGAGTCGGCGTAAGCGATTTCGCACTTGGCTTCGGCCAATGGCTTGCCCTGCTCGAGGGTCATCAGGCTACCGAGGTCGTCCTGGTTTCCGACCATCAACTCAAACCAGCAACGTAGCTTGTTCACGCGCTCTTTGGCGGTCAGAGAGCGCCAGCCCGGTAGGGCCTTTTCAGCGGCTTCGATGGCGCGCTTGGTTTCAGCGCCGGCCATTTTCGGCACGGTGCCGAGACTCTCGTTGGAAGCCGGGTGATTGACCTTGATGGTCTGGCTGCTGTCCGCGTCTACCCATGCACCGTCGATAAAGGCCAGCTGACGAAATAGTGAGGCGTCTTGCAATTGCATTGGTCACTCCAACGAGCCCGCCGAAGCGGGCCCAACTCAACGGGGAAGGCTGTCCAGAACGCGCTGGTTCAACGGGTCACTATCGCTGTGCTTACTGGCATTGTGCCGCACGGTCGACGCCATTGGCCGCAGCACCGGCTTGAGCAAAAAGCTGGCGAGCGCCGGGAGCAGGATCAGTGCGCCGAGCATGTTCCACAGGAACATAAAGGCCAGCAGAATGCCCATATCGGCTTGGAATTTGATCGGCGAGAACACCCAGGTAGCCACGCCAATTGCCAACGTGGCACCGGTCAACAGCACCACCCGCCCGGTAAACAGCAACGAGCGGTAGTAGGCCTCGGACAACGACTCACCATTGCGCATATGCACCAGTAGGATGCTCAACACGTAGAGTGCGTAGTCGATACCGATGCCGACGCCCAGGGCGATCACCGGCAAGGTGGCCACCTTGACGCCGATGTCCAACCACACCATCAGCGCCTCGGCGAGAATTGACGTGAGTACCAACGGCAGGATGGCGCAGGTCACCGCGCGCCAGGAGCGGAACACCAGGAAGCACAACAGCACCACGGCGCCATACACCCAGAACAGCATTTCGCGGTTGGCCTTTTTCACCACGATATTGGTGGCGGCCTCGATGCCCGCCGTGCCGGCGGCCATCTTGAACTGCTGCTCGGCACTGTTGTTCTGCGCGGCAAAGTCCTCGACTACCTTGACCACGCCACCCAGGGTTTCGGCTTTGTGGTCGGTGAGAAACACCCGCAGCATTGACATATCGCACACCTGGCTGACCAGCGTCAGCGGCGCGTATTTCACCAGATTATTGATCACCGCCTGGTTGGGCAGCAAGCCAATCCACTTGGGATTTCCCTCGGTCAACTGGCCGGTCATGATCTTGATAAACGAGGCAAACGAGTCGGTCGCGGCCACACCTGGTTGCTGACGCAGTTGCCATTCGAGGCGGTCGATTTTCTCCAGCAGCGCGTAGTCCATGCACTGCCCCTCGCGCGAGTTGACCATGACAATAAACACGTCGCTGGCGTTGCCAAAATGCGAGGTGATGTAGGCGTTGTCCTGGTTATAGCGCGAGTCCGTGCGCAGCTCCGGCGCCCCCGGATCGAGGTCGCCGATTTTCAGGTTCAGGCTAACCGTAAAACCCACGATACCCAACACCAGCGCCGCCACGAGCGTGGGGCCGGCCACCTTGCGCTTGGTGAACTGGTCAAGGAAACGCCAGAGCGGATGGCGAATGCCGCTGCTCATGTCGGCCTGTTCGTTGCGCAGGCTGCGCACGGCGGCCTTGTGCCCTACCCCGACATAGCTGAGCACCACCGGCAACAGAATAAGATTGGTGAAGATCAGAAACGCCACGCCAATACTGGCGGTGGTTGCCAACTGGCGGATCACTTCAATGTTGATCAGCAGCAGCACGGCAAAGCCGACTGCATCGCACGCCAGCGCCACCAGCCCGGCCATAAACAAACGGCGAAAGGTGTAGCGCGCGGCGATAAGCTTGTGCGTGCCGCGGCCAATGTCCTGCATGATGCCGTTCATTTTCTGCGCGCCGTGGCTCATGCCAATAGCGAACACCAGAAAAGGCACTAGGATGGTATAGGGGTCCAGGTCATAGCCCAGCAGCGGCAACATGCCTAACAGCCAGCTCACCGACACCATCGAACACAGCAGCACCACCAGCGTGCTGCGCGCGCAGCGGGTGTAGTTGTAGACCAGTACGCCGGCGATCAGAATGGCCACGGCAAAAAACACCAGCACCTGGCCCAGCCCGGCAATCAGGTCACCGACCACTTTGGCAAAGCCAACGATGTAGATGCCGGTCGAATCACTCTGGTATTTGCCGCGGATGTGTTCTAGCTTGGCGCTGAACGCACCATAGTCGAGGGGTTTTCCCGTCTCGGTATCGATATCGAGCAATGGCACCAGCAGCATGCTCGACTTGAAGTCCGGCGCCACAATGCTGCCGATTTCGCCGGAGCGCTCGATGTTCAGACGCAGACGGGCCAGGGCCTCGGCAGAACCGTCGTAGTTGGAGTCGATAACCGGGCCGGCCTCGATGCCTACCTCGGTAATACCGCGCCAACGCATGGTCGGCGTCCACAGCGACTTCATATACGGCCGGTTAACGCCAGCGAGCAGGTACACCTCATCGCTGATCTTTTGCAGGGTGGCCATGTAGTCGGCATCAAGAATTCTACCCCTGCGGTTCTCCACCACGATACGCACAACGTTGCCCTGCCCGGCCAGGTCATCCTGGCGGGCGGTGTAGTTCTGAATGTAAGGATGGTCGTTGGGGATCATCCGCAGAAAATTGGCGTTGAGCTTCAGGCCGTTGAATTGGGCGACGAAGAACGCCGTCAGAAACAGGCAGAACAGCAACACCCACAGCCGATGGTTAAACAGCAGCCGCTCCAAGGCGGAACCGGAGCGCTGATCAAAGTCCTTGAGGTCGGCAATGACAGGCGCTTCTTCGTGAATAGAATGCATGGGTATTACTCCTCGGAAGCGGTATCGGCCAACGCAGCCGGGGGAATCTGCACAACACCGGCCAGGCTAGACAACAGAATGCTGCCGCTGGCGGTTTCAACGGCGCCGGTTAATGGCGCGCCCCACTCGAATGCCAAGGTACGGAAACTGCGTCCCTGGTCATGGCTAAGATGAATGCGACCGGACTGATCGAGTAGCAACACATCGCCGTTGCTACGGCGCAGGGCGGCGTTGAAGGTGGCGTTGTGGCTGCCCGGCACCTGGGCCTTTTGCCAACTGTCACCGGCATCATCGGAAACAAACGCGTTGCCACGCAGACCATAGACGAGCACCTGGCGCTGGCCTATCGCGAGCAAACCGAAATAGCTGCCGTCATAGGGCGATGGCTGCGCCGTCAGGGTTGCCTGGGCGCCTGCGGACTTGAGCACTAGCCCCTGCTCGCCAACCGCCAGCAAGTTTCCGTCGACTTTTTTCAAGGCATAGACATGCATGCCATTGGGGTTGTCGAGTGCCTGGGAAAAGCCCTGCCAGGTGGTGCCGCCATCGGTACTGCGCAGCGCCAGATTGAAGGCGCCGACCACGGTCACGGTGCTCGGGCCTTCAACCAGCAGGTCGAGAAACGGCTTGTCCGGCCCGTCGTTTACCAGACTTTCGGCGCGGTACAGCAGGTCTTCACGAGCGCTCTCGTCGAGACTCGCCGCCTGTTGCTGTGCCTGAGTCCGCAAGGTGTTGGCAGCACCGATGCCATCCAGTTGCTTCTGCCAGCTTTCGCCCGCATCGCTACTGTGCAGCACCACGCCCATTTGGCCGATGACCCAGCCCTGACGCTCATCGGCGAAGGCGACGGCGGTGAGGTTGACGTCCACCGGAACCTTGGCACTACGCCAGTGTTGGCCGTCATCGTCAGACAGCGCGATAACACCGTGCTCGCCAACCGCCACCAGGCGTTCACCGGCGCGGGTTATCGCCAGCAGCATGCTGTACTGCACCTGCGCAGCGGGCGGTGCCGGCCGTTCAAGCGGCGTAGCGGACGCCGATGTTTGCGTGTTCTCTGAGGAACTGTCAGCAGCCATGCTGGGGGCCGCGAGCACGGCCCCCATGATGACCGCACCGACCATGAACCACTGCAGGTCGAGGCGTTTCATAAGCGTTACCTGTACTGAATTTAGCGGACGCCTGAGCGCTCGAGTTGTTGCGGTGTGAACATCTCCGGCGGCAGCACCTTGAAGTTCACTTCGCCGCTGTCGTTCAACGTGTTCATAAAGGTGTAGTCACCGGCTTGCAGGTTGTAGACGATCATCGGAATCGTCATGTTTACCGGCACCTCGGGGAAGGTCATAGGCGGTAGTTGGAAGGTCTTCCACAGTTGGCCTTTGGCGTCCCACAGGTCGCTGCCGACGATGGTCCAGCTGTCTTCGTCGATGTACATGCGGCGTTTAGGTACCACGTGCCGTGCGCCCGGTTTCAGATTGGCTTCCACCACCCACACACGGTGCAGTTCCCAACGAATCAGGTCAGGGTTGGCGAACTTTTCGCCGACCAGATCGCTGGATTTGGCATACGCCATGTTGTTGCCGTTGTAGGGCACATAGAACTCCTGACGGCCCACCAGTTTCCAGGTGTAGCGGTCGATCGCGCCGTTGAAGCCCCAGCTGTCATCGAAGTTGGTCAGCCCCGAACTGAAGTTGTTCGGCACGTCGTACTGCACGTTGGGCGCCTTGCGCAGACGGCGCTGGCCGGTCAGGTAGGCCCAGGCATTGACCGGGGTGATCATTCCCTGGTCCGGGTTGGCATGGACCAACTGTTTTTCGCCTGCCGAATAGGCCGGAGCGGTGGCCGTCACCAGAGTTGGCCCCCAGAGCTTGCCCTGCCATGGATCAGGACGGTTTTCGGGGTAATGGAGCGGCGTGGTCACCTGCAGAATGTTGCCTGCTGTCAACGCGCGCTTGCCGCTGGACGAGACAAACCAGGTATTGGCGTTTACTGAACTGTCGGTTGCACGCCAGTTCCACTGCACGTTGAAGATCGCCTGCTCGCCATCCAGCGGAATCGGGAACGGCACACCACCGGCATAGGTGTTCATGTCCAGAATCTGATTGGTCAGCGTGGTGCGGGTGGCGTTTTTCAGGGTGCGGTCATAAATGTACTGCGGTGCCGCCGCCGTACGGTGGCTGGGGTACACATCTATGCGGTAGCCAGGGTAGTTCTTCAGCAAC
Source organism: Pseudomonas sp. MF08875 (assembly GCF_059862525.1). NCBI lineage: Bacteria > Pseudomonadati > Pseudomonadota > Gammaproteobacteria > Pseudomonadales > Pseudomonadaceae > Pseudomonas > Pseudomonas sp. MF08875. Next base: position 62,276 of record NZ_JCBCUW010000018.1, on the reverse strand, counting down.
TGTTGCGAACCGAGGAACAGTTTGTCGGCGTACTTATCGACGTTACCGGCGCTGATGCTGAACAACGGCTTTTCGTCAGCAAACAGCTTGGGTGGCAGCTTGGGGTTTTCCCGCGTCACGTCCTTGGTCAGGCCACCGGTCCAGGCCGGAATCGAACCATCGGCATTACCCGCCTTGATGGCGCCAAACGGGGTCAGTTCACTGCCCAGGCGCGCCGCTTCTGTGGCACTGACCGCTGCCATTGCGTGCAAGGGCAAAAGAGCGGCCACGCACAGGGTCAGCATCGCGATCTTGTTGTTGTGTTTCATGCAGCATCTCCAGTCAGAACGAGTAGGCGAGGTTCATCAGAACGAAGTCGCGATCGTGATAAGCGTTGTTGTCATCGGAACCGAGATACTTGGTGTAGCTAATGCCCCCTCGAAGGTTGGCTGCATACTTGAAGTTGAGCGCGGCGGTCACATCACCACCGTGGGCAGCGCCGGTGTTGTTGAAACCAGCATCAACTGGTGATCTGCCGGTGAAGTTGTAACCCAAGGTGATCGGGCTGCTGAGGTCGATGGAAGGCAGGGCCTGGTACCAGGTGGGCTCGAAGATCGTGCGAAAACCGCCGGCGGTACGCACAGTGTTGTCCTTGTCACGACGCTCGTCGTTCTTGGTCACCTTGTAGAGATGGTTGACTCCCAGCTCGCCGGTCAGTTGCGAGGTATCCCACAGCGACACACGTGGCAGCACCCAGATGGTGGACACCTGCGCATGGATGGTCTGCCCTACCGCGTAACCGGCATTGCCAGCACCGTTAACGCGCTGGTCATCGACCACCACCAATTGGGTGGAATCGCTCACCAACGGCACGTTGTCACGGAAGGAAACTTCTCCGGCGACGTTGGCATCGCCCACCTTGGTGGAAGCACTTAGACCAAACAGCTTGATGTCTTCGGGATAGACAAATAGGTACTCGTCAGGCACCGCGACACCGGGTGCGACAGTGGCCATATGCAGGAAAACCTGCGGGGTCTTGGCGTGGTAGCGCAGGAAATAGGCGCCGTAATCCCAGTCGTTGTCGAAGTCCCGGTATTTCAGCGCCAAGCCCCACTGGCCACTGTGCTCGCGCGGCTCGATATCCCGACCGCGAGGCACGCCAAAGCCCGGCGCCAGCAGCAGGTTTTCGCCGCCCTTGAACACCATGTCACCGATGCTCCAGTAGGTACCCGGCGCGGCGACGCGCGTCTGTTGGTATTCGAACTGGTAGTAGCCTTCGACAGACAGTTTGTCCGTCAGCGACAGCGCTGCCGACAGCTGATTGACCGGCAAAAACACTTCCTTGGCCAACGTGCTCGGCACCGACAGCGCCTTGTACGCATCGTTGGGTGCCTGGCCGTGGGCGATACCATTGGTGGCCAGAAACAAGCTTTCGCCCCACAGCAAGGTGTGCTGGCCGAGACGCCAGGACAGGTAGTGACCTTTCAGGTCGATGCCGCTGTGAATAAAGGCGTCGAGTAGCTCGATATCCCGACCGGCCTGGTCTTTGGCCTGGGCGGTGAACTGGTCGTTGTCCACCGTCGTCATGTTGTAGGTGGCCGCGGGGATGCTGCGGTGATCACGGTTGTAGACGTTGTCGTACCAACCTGCCGCACTGATGCGCACACCGCTGTTGGCATCGTCTTTCAGGTTGAAGTCAAACTCGGTGAGGATGTCGAACCGGTTGGTGATCAGGTCGTGTTTGTTAAACGCCTGAGTACCATCGTTGGTATTGATGTTGCTGGTGTTGAAATTCGACGGTGCTTCAGTGCGTTGGCCAATCTGGTACTTGACCGTGTTGTCCCAGCGCAACTGGTAATTGTCGGTGTCCAGCAACTGCGCCGCCTGAACCAAGCCAGGACCACTGGCGGAGAGGGCCGCGATGGTTGCGGCGAGGGTGGTGCGGCAGACTCGTTGTTGTTGTTTTGTCATGATGAGTTTTTACCCCGGCAAGATGTGCTCTTTTTCAGGCGTGTAGAGACCCTGCACGAGCACGCAGAGCAGCTCGCGGTTAGGCGTTCAAACAAGCATGGAAGTCTGGCTAGATCGAACCGGGTACTTCTGACGCCAGTGTCTGAAGATCGATCATTGCAGGCGGGGAAGATCTCCCGTCACAAACGGGTTGGGCGACGGCACGGGTTGGCGAATACGCATTCATGTCCTGTTTTTCCTTGTAGTTTCCGGACAATCCAAACGCTGGGGTTTGGAGATGCTGCCACTTCGACAAGAAGTCCGAAGAGGAGCACGGCCCCACATTCCCACAATCTCTACCAGGGTTCTCCTATCGAAAGATAGAGCGAAGATAGTTGGCAGCGAGGGGGCGCTGCCGCCGCTGCTCAGCCCTGCTCGATCAGCAACTGAACCAGCCAGCCGCCGGCCCGCCCGGGCGGCGTGTCCACGCGGTGAATCAACGTGAACGATTGCTCGCCCAACTGACGGATCGGCACCGTCAGGCGCACCAGGCGCCCCTGTTGCAGGTCTTCCTCAACCCGATCCAAAGGCATATGCCCCCAGCCAAGGCCAGCACGCAGCAACGCCAGCTTGGTATCGAAGTCGGTAACACGCCACGTGCGCACACCGCTGACCGCCAGCGAGCGCCCCTCGGTCAGCCCGCTGGCATCATCCAGAATCAGCTGCAGGTGCTCGCGCAGCATGGCCATGGACAATGCTTGCGGTTGCGCAGCCAACGGGTGGGTAGGTGCCGCGACAGGCACCATCTGAAGATGACCGAAATCACGCGCCTCGATATGGTCTGGCCAATCGTAGAACAGGCCACTGATACCCAGCACACAGGTTCGCGACTCGACCAGGTACTGCACCCGTCCCAGCGGTACGCTTTCAATGCGCATCGCCACGCCTGGAAACTCGGCCGCGAATTGGCCCAGCACGGTAGCAAGGCGCTCAGACGGGTAAAGCACGTCTACAGCCAGGCCGATCTCGCCCTCCAACCCCTTGACCAGGTTTTCCACCCCGGCCTGCAACTCATCGCTGAGCAGGCACATGCGCCGCGCATACGCCAACACCGCCGCCCCGCTCTGGGTAAGGATCGGGCGACGCTTGCCGCGCTCGAAAAGCGTCAGGCCGAGTAAGGCTTCAAGATTGGCAATGCTGTAACTGATCACCGGCTGCGTGCGCCCCAGGCGGCGCGCGGCCGCCGAGAACGAACCGCAGTCCACCACTTCAGTCAGCACCCGTAATTGATCAAGAGAAGGCGTCGCCATGTATAAAACTTCTGAATACTTTAAATAGCTTTTACATGGCTTATGCCTATAGATCCATCCCTCTATGATTCCGCCCAGGCTTCCGCCAACCGGTGTACAGCCCCACGAGAACAACAAGCGGAGTCCCGCATGACCAGCTATTCCGTGCTCCCTGCCGGCCTGACGCAGGAACGCTTTGCAACCGCCATCGAGGCCTTTCGCCAGTTACTCGGTGATGCCCAGGTGATCAGCGAACCACAGCGCCTGGCGCCCTATCGAAAAATCATGCTGCCGCACGATGAGAACGACTACGCCGCCTCCGCCGCGCTGTTGCCGGATTCGGTCGAGCAGGTGCAGGGCATTCTGAAAATCAGCAACCGTTTCAAAATACCGCTGTGGCCAATCTCCACCGGCCGCAATTTCGGCTATGGCTCGGCAGCGCCCGGCGAACGCGGCCAAGTGGTGCTTGACCTCAAACGCATGAACCGCATTCTCGAAGTGGATGCGCATCTGTGCACGGCCTTGGTCGAACCGGGCGTTACCTACAAGCAACTGCAGGACTATCTGAAGGAACGCAATATCCCGTTGTGGCTGTCCTTCCCCGCTCCGGGCCCGATTGCCGGCCCGGTGGGCAACACCCTGGAACGCGGCGAAGGCAGTACGCCCTATGGCGATCACTTCAACAATGCCTGCGGTATGGAAGTGGTATTGGCCAACGGCGACGTGCTGCGCACCGGCACCGGCGGGCTGGCTAATTCCAACTCCTGGCAGGTGTTCAAGTATGGCTTTGGCCCTTATCTGGACGGGCTCTTTACCCAATCCAATTTCGGCGTGGTGACCAAGCTCGGCCTTTGGTTGATGCCTGCGCCCGCCGGGCACCGCACGGTGCTGGTGCAATACGACGAGGCGCAGTTGGAAACGGCGATCGACACCCTGGCGCCGCTGCGCATCGCCGGGCACATCCCCAATGTCGGCGTAATGGCCAACGCCGCCATTGCCCTGACCTCAGCCAAAAGCCGCCACGAGATCTACCAGGGGACCGGCGCCGTACCACAAGACATCATTCGCAGCGAAGCCAAGAAGATTGGCCTGGCCGACTGGAACATCATCTTTACCCTGTACGGCAGCGAAGAACGCATCGCTGCCGACTACAAGCTGGTCAGCCAGGCGTTCGAGCGCTCCGGTGCTCGGGTAATCCCCGATATCCATGACCCGATGCAGGTCAACGAGCTGTCGCTGGACGCCTTTCGTTTGTACAACTGGCGCGGCGGTGGTGGCTCCATGTGGTTCTCACCGATCTGCCCGGCGCGCGGCCGCGACTTTGTCGAGCAGACCCGCCTGGCTCGCTCGATCTATGAAGAATTCGGCTTCGACTATATGTCCGCCCCAGCCCTTAGCGGGCGCGCCCTGCACCATGTGATGCCCCTGGAATACGACCGCACCGACGCCGAAGAAACCCAGCGCGCGCACCGATGCTTCGAGAAGCTAATGGATGAATTCGCCAAACGCGGGCACGCCGTTTATCGCACGGGCATCGGCTATATGGACAAGCTGGCGGACAGCTACGGGCCGGTGAAAAAAGAGGTTAACCGAGCGATCAAGCGCGCGCTCGACCCCAACGGCATCCTCGCGCCCGGCAAGTCCGGCATTCGCCTGTGAGGAACCCTGACATGAACATCTCCCCTCTCGCCGTTAGCCGCCCGCGCCGCACCGTTTTTCGCTTTAATCCGCTGCTGCTTACCCTCGCTGTCGCCGCCCTGCCCGCCCACGCCGAACGCAGCGCGCAGCAGGTTTGGGCCGACACCTGCACTTACTGCCACGCCAACGGCATTGGCCCAGAGCTGCGTGGCCGGCAATTGCCGCCGGCAATGATTCAGGCGTTTGCCCGATTCGGCGTGCGACAGATGCCAGCGTTTCGCGAAAGTGAAATCAGCGACTCCGAGTTAACCACCCTGGCCAACTGGCTCAGCCAGCAACCGGCGCCGACTGCCGAGGAGAAAACCCATGCGACGCCGTGACCTGTTGCGTGGCTCGCTGCTGCTGGGCGGTGGTGCGCTGCTGGCCGGCCTGCCGCTGGCCAGAACCGCCTGGGCAGGCCCTGGCGCCATGCCGCTGATTGTGTTTCTCGAAGGCGATGCGAGCACCGACAACCTGATCGAGGCACTGGGCCAGACGCCCGATGAAATCTGGCGCTTGCCCGTCGGCCAGTGGCTGCAGCCGGACGAGTATGTCGCTCGTTTGCGCGCGCGCACCGGCAGCCGCTTATGCAGTTCGCTGGGCCCGGCCAACCACTGCCTGCTCGTGGATGCCCTGCGGCTGCATGGCGCCGAGTTGCACGACGAACAACGCGTGCTTTCTGTAGCAGGCGCCCCCCGTTTTACGTTGCACGCCATCCTCTAAGGAGCTCTTTCGATGATCAAGAAAGCCATTCCCCTGGGCGCTGCTCTGTTAAGTGCCTGCCTCAACGTGCAGGCTGCCCCGGTCGCCAACAAGCAAGTGGTGCTCGACTTTATCCACCTCGCCTTCGCCGAAAAACAACTGCGCCCGGCCTTTGAGCGTTATGTGGCGCCGGGCTATATCCAACACAACCCCAACGCACCGGATGGGGCCGTGGCCGCCATCCAGTTTCTCGAAGCCTTTCAGCAGCAGTTTCCCGACGCGCGTTACGACGTGCAGCGCGTTGCCAGCGAAGACGACCTGGTGTTTGTACACGTCCACGCGCGCACCAGTGCCGACGATCGTGGCATGGCGGTGGTGGATATTTTTCGCCTAGAAAACGGACGGATTGCTGAGCACTGGGACGTGCTTCAACCCGTGCCCGAGAAATCGGTTAGCGCGCACCCGCTATTCTGAGTAAACAGGTAAAGGGCGCCAGCATTGCGCTGGCGCCTTGAGTGACTACGAGTTCTCGGCCGGAGCAACTGCCAGCGCTCGCGGCCACACAGGCAGCAACAGCAAACTACCGCCCCAGGCAACCAGCAGAATGAGCAGAAAGTAACTCCACTGCCCATACGCCAGCGTGGTAAAAAACAGCGGCGCCGATAGCGTGGCGCCAATGCCAGTGATCTGCCCGACCATCCCGGCCGCCGTACCAGCCATTCCCGGATCGGGCAACGCACGCGGCAATAATGCGTACGCCAGCGCAATAAAGCCGCCTACCGCCAGTTGCTGGAGTATCGCGCCACTCCACGCCAGCGCGACCCAGCCCCAGGGCACATAGAAGGCTACCCCGCCGGTCAATGCGACCACCACCACCAGCACGCTAATCGGCAAACCCGACCACCCTCGCGTCAGCATCAAGCCAACTAGAAAGCTGCCCGCCACGCCCGCCAAACTGGCCAACGCCATCATTTGCGCGCTACGGGCCAGTTCAACCCCATGCAACTGGTTGAGGTAAATCGCACCCACCGCACTGGTGCCGATACCCGCCAGCGCCGACATGCTCAGGCTCAGGCCAAAACGCAGCACCCGTACATTGCGCAGCACGGCAAACCTACTGCCCGCGCTAACCCTTGCGCGCGCGGCGGGCAGCACGACCACCGTCAATGCCAGCACCAGCAGCACACCCGCATGCAGCAAGAACCCGCCCTGCCATTGAGTGCCACCAGCGAAGGGCGCCACCAACAGCAGGCCAAGGGCGTATCCAAACGGCATCACGGTCGACCACAACGTCAACGCCTGCACTTGTCGACGCCCTTCGGTGCTGATCATCAGCAGCGTCATCCCCGAGGTCAGCACAGCAACCAGGGCGATGCCCTCCAGCAACAGGGCGACCCGCAACAGCCCGAAACTGCTTACCAGGCCATTGGCCAGGCTGCAGGCGGCGATACACAGTACCCCCACACCCAGCAACAGGCGCGGCCCGACACGGTCAATCAACCAGCCGACCGGAATGCCAGCAAACGCCAACGGCAACAACTGCCCTGCGATGGCGATACCGACCTGCGAACCGGGCACCGTGAAGGCGCGCCCGATATCCGCGGCCAACGGTCCCAGCATGCCCAACGCCGATGTACCGGCCAAGCCAAATAGGTAAATCAACAGAATTGAAGGCCATTTGATCGTCATAGCGTGCTCCTTAATCCGCGTGGCCAAGCAGTGCGCCACCGTCGATGACGATCTCGCTGCCGGTGATAAAAGACGAGGCGTCGGAGGCCAGGAGTAGGGCCAGGCCCTTGATCTCGTCTGGCTCGGCGACGCGCTGCTGCGGGTTGGATGTTTCCAGCAGGCGGCGCATTTCCGGGTCGCGCACATGGCCGCCGGCGATATTGGTGGCGAATGCACCCGGCGCCATGGCGTTGACCTGAATGTTGTAGCGCGCCATCTCCAGGGCCGCCTGGCGCATCAGGTGCGAGGCGGCGGCCTTGGCGGCGAAATAGGACGTGCCGACCCCGCCTACATTGCAGAAGCTGGCGACCGACGTGGTGACGATGATCTTGCCGCTGCCAGCCGGCTTCATATGCCGCGCCGCCTCTTGCAGGGTATGCAACACGCCGCCCAGATTAATGCCCAGGTATTTGTGCCAATGCTCCTGGGTGATGTTCTCCAGCGCGCCCTCGACACTGCGGCTGCCGTCACGGGCAATAAAGCCTTCACCGACATCCACCCCGGCATTGGCAAACACCACATCGATACGCTTTTCGCGGTTGACGACGGCCTCGAACGCCGTTGCCAACGACGCCCGCGAACTGACGTCCACCGCGTCGCCGGACACCGCCAACCCTCGGGCACGCAGGCGCTCTACCACAGCTTCCAAACGGCTGGTATCGATATCCATCAACACCACCCGCGCGCCGTTTTCGGCCATGGCTTCAGCGCAGGCCAGCCCTATACCACTGGCCCCACCGGTAACCACACACACCTTGTTGCTTACGTCGAACAATTGCGCAGCGTTCATCGCCTTCCCTCGTGTTCTTGTTATGGAGGAAAGGCAGCAGACCGCCGGGCCGGTCGCGAATCACCTATCTATCGGCAGCGCCCACCGCGGCGTTTGAAATGTGCTATCCAACGATAGGTGCCCTTGTGCAGCGCTAGACACAAGCTCCTGACTCGCAAACCCAGACACAGCCCAGGAGCCCACAATGTCCACTAACAGCTTCGGCGACGCCCGCGTCGATCACACCGGCTTCGACCGTCATGAGTACCTGATCGATGGCTGCCCCACCGTGGTGTACAGCGCAGGCGAAGGCCCGTCATTGGTATTTCTGCACGGCGGCGGCACGTGGCACGGCATCGATTTCGCCCGTGCCTGGACCGACCGTTTCCGCGTGATCCTGCCGTATCACCCAGGCTTCGGGCAGTCTGCGGACAACCCCAACATCGACAGCCTGCAAGACTATATTCAGCACTATCAGGAACTGTTCGAGGTCATGGGTCTGGCGCATTTCAACCTGGTGGGTTTTTCCCTCGGCGGGCGCCTGGCGGCCGAATACGCGATCCAACACGGCCAGCAGATCGACAAGCTGGTGCTGATTGCACCGGCCGGTCTGGACGTGAAAGAACACCCGCAACCGGACTTTATGGTTATTCCGCCGAAGGAGATTCCGTCCTATCTGGTGCATGACATCGTCACGCTGCTGCCGTTCTTGCCCAGCGGCCCGGACGATGGGTTTAGCGCCATGCGCATGCGCGAAGGCATGTCTGTAGCACGCATTTCCAACAACGGTGTGATGACCAATCCCAAGCTGCCGAACTGGCTGCACCGCATCCGTATGCCCACCCTGTTGCTGTGGGGCAGCGAGGACCGCATCGTGCCGCCTGGCCAGGCCGAGTACTGGCAGCGGCTGCTCCCGCATGCACAACTGGCGCTATTCCCCAACGCTGGTCACCTGGTGCTGGACGAGGCGCCGCAAGCACGTGATGCCGTCGCCGCCTTTGTGCTTTAACTGCCAACGATGGGCCATCGCGCCCATCACTGCGGCCTCGAAAAAAAACCTGATTGGCATCACCACCGCACTATCTTTCGGCAGGTGATTGGCACCTTCCCCGAGCACAACCTGCTAGCACGACAAAGTGCTCCAGCAGCACGCCAGCATCGGGAGAACCACCGCGCTATGCAGCCTTTTATCTACAACGCACTACCGTCACGGGTAATTTTCGGCTTTGGCACCCTGGCCCAAACTGCCGACGAAATCCGCGCCTTGGGTTGTTCACGCGCCCTGGTGCTGACCACCCCACAGCAGCGCGACGCCGGCGAACGTCTGGTCGCGCAACTCGGCGAATTGGCTGTTGGTCTTTACGACAATGCCACCATGCACACGCCGGTAGACGTCACCCGCGACGCGCTCGACGTGGTTGAACGCAGCGGTGCCGACTGTGTGGTAGCGCTGGGAGGTGGCTCGACCATCGGCCTGGGCAAAGCCATTGCCCTGCATACCGACCTGCCGCAGATCGTTATTCCGACCACCTACGCTGGCTCCGAAGCGACCCCCATCATCGGCCAGACAGAGAATGGTATGAAGACCACTCAGCGCACCCTCAAGGTGTTGCCGGAAGTGATCATCTACGACGTCGAGCTAACGCTCAGTCTGCCGACCCAAATGACCGTCACCAGCGGCCTGAATGCCATCGCACACGCCGTCGAGGCGCTGTATTCGAAAGACGCCAACCCACTGATTTCCTCGCTTGCCGAACAGGGGATCGCCGCTATTGGCCGCGCCCTGCCTCGTATCCACGCCAACCCGGCGGACCGCGAAGCACGCGCCGATGCGCTGTTCGGCGCCTGGGCCTGTGGCACCTGCCTGGGTGCGGTGGGGATGTCAATTCACCACAAGCTGTGCCACACCCTGGGCGGCAGCTTCAACCTGCCGCACGCCGAAACGCATACGGTGATCTTGCCCCACGCCACCGCCTACAACGCCGCGGCAGCCCCCGAGGCGATGGCCAGAGTCGCCCGCGCACTGGGCGTCGAAAACGCCGCGCAAGGGCTGTTCGATTTGGCGTTTAAGCACGGTGCACCCACCCGCCTGGCCGAGATCGGCATGCAGGCGCAAGACGTAGGGCGCGCCGTGGAAATCGCCTGCGCCTCGCCCTACTGGAACCCTCGCCCCATTGAGCCGGTGGCCATCGGCGAGCTGCTCAACAACGCCTTCAACGGCGCCCGTCCGCAACACGGCACCGTGCTGTGAATGCTCAACCACAAGGAGAACGTCATGGAACTCAACCCGCACATCCTGCGTCATCACCACATCACCCTTAACGTCGGCGGCGCCCAGGAAGACTACGACTTCCACACCAAGGTACTGGGCCTCAAGAGCGTGAAGAAAACCGGTCTGTATGACGGCACTGACCCGATCTATCACTTCTACTACGGCAATGACATCGGCGAAGAAAGCACCCTGATCACCTGCTTCCCGATGCGCCAGTCCGGCCGCAAAGGCCGCCCAGGCAGCGGACAGATCAAAACTCTGGCGCTGTCGGTGCCGGTTTCGTCGTTGAACTTCTGGGCCAAGCATCTGGAGAGCCACGGCTTCAAGCCGCAATTCCAGGAACGCTTCGGCGAGCAGCTGTTGCACTTCGCTCACCCCTGCGGCATTTGCTACGAGCTGGTAGGCATCGCTGACGATGACCGCAAGCCCTATTCCAACGGCGTAGTGCCGTCCGAGTTCGGTATTCGAGGCACCCATGGCATTACCGTCTCGGTGCGCGATATGGAGAACTCGGCCGAATTTATGCACTACGGCTGGAGCGGCAAGCTGCGCAATACCGACGGCGCCTTCAGCCGCTACGAAGTGGGTAACGGCGGTTCCGGCACCATCATCGACTTCAAGCACGAGCCAAACCTGGCCCAAGGCTCCTGGGCCTATGGCGAGGGCACCGTGCACCACTGCGCGTTCGAGGTCACCGATCTGGAGATCCAGAAGAGCGTCAAGCTGCACCTGGAAGGCCTGGGCTATACCGACGTCTCCGACCGCAAAGACCGCGGCTATTTCGACTCGGTGTATGTGCGCACGCCCTCTGGCGCGCTGTTTGAAGCGGCGGTGTCGAAACCGGAAGGCTTTCTGGTGGACGAGGCTCTCGAAGACCTCGGCAAAACCATCCAGATCCCGCCGCAACTGGGCCCGCGCGCAGAGGAAATCGCCGCCTACCTCGAACCGTTGAAATACTGAGGGGCTGCCGGGATGAGTGCGAACCCGCATCTGCAGTATCCCACCCACGTCTCGGGGCCGGCCCCCGAGGCCCTGGGCGGCGCGGCCATTCTGATCCATGGCCGCACCCAGAGTCCGGCGGATATGTTCGCCATCGCCACGCGCATCAACCTGCCGGACATGCCCTACTTCGCCATCGAAGCCGCGCAAAACTCCTGGTACCCAGATAAATTCATGGCACCGCTGGAGAACAATCAGCCGCACCTCGACTTTGCTCTGGAACGCCTGGAGGTCGCTGTCGTCGAGCTGGAGAATCGGGGCATTGCGCGCTCGCGCATTGTGCTGATCGGCTTCTCCCAAGGCGCCTGCCTGGCCTGCGAATACCTCTATCGCCATCCTCAACGCTGGGGCGGGCTGATCGTCTTTACCGGCGGTTTGATAGCGCCGCCGGGTACCTCCTGGCTAACGCCTGACACGTTGGCCGACACACCGGTGTTCTTCGGCAACAGCGAGGTCGACCCCTGGGTGCCCTTGGCGCGCACCGAGGAAACAGCCGAGGTGCTGCGCCGCATGGGCGCCGACGTTGAGCTGCAGGTGTACAGCGGTCGCGGCCATGAGGTGTGTGACGAAGAAATCGCCCAGGGGCGAGACCTTCTGCAACGGTCCCTCGGACTCTAACGCCCCTCAGTAAGCAGGGCCGCCCGGCCCTGCTTGCACTCACGCGGCCTAACCCGCCGCCAACGCCATCAGTTGCCCGGCATCTGTGGCCTTATCCAGTGCCCAGAGCCCATCGAGCAACGGCTGCACGACACAGCCCGAACGCCCATACAGAGCAAGCTCAGCAAGCTTCTGTTCCAGGTCGGCATCACTCAATGGCACCGCCAATCCGCCGCGCGCAGCCTCTACGCGATGGCTCACCAGCTCGCCGGAATGCAGCCAGACGCGAACCTGCGCCGACTCCACTGAATAGCTGGGGTCATCGTGCATGACCAGCTTCGGGTACAGCGCCCGCAAACGCGCATCGGCCACCGATGTATCGCTAAACGCTGCCAACCCGGCCTGCCCGGTCAACAGGCTGACCGCCACCGCGTGCTGGGCACTGACCTGCGATTCACGCCCCAGACGAATATGCGGCCGGTCCGTACGTTCGCGCAGCAACGGATGACCGATCAGTTCAATACGGTCGATGTGCTCCAGCGACCAATCCCGCTGCTGCGCCAACGCCAGGCAGGACTCGATCACGGGGTTGAGCACCACGCCACAGGGATAGGGTTTATAGGTAGTGGCGGCCAAGGCCCATTGCTCGCCGAGCCCTTCCTGCAACGCCGCGTAACGGGGTTGCTCACCCATCACCCGCAGAAAGCCACGCTCACCTTCCAGTGGTCGCTCGGGCCCGGCAAACCCCTGCTCGGCCAGCAAGGCCGACAGCATGCCGTTGCGCGGTGCATTGCCCACACTCAGGCTCTTTGCCGCGCTACCTAACGTTTCCACCAACCCCGAAGCCTGCGCGCTGGCGTTGCCCAGCGCCCAGTGCAGTTGCCGGGCATTCAACCCCAGCACGTTGCCCACCGCCGCCGCCGCGCCAAAAACACCGCAGGTGGAGGTGATATGCCAGCCGCGCTGGTAGTGCCAGGGGTGCAGTGCCATACCCAGGCGGCACTCCACCTCGATGCCCAGTGCCAACGCCAGCAGCAGTTGCTCACCACTGACCGGCCGGGTTTCGGCCAGCGCGAACAAGGCCGCTGCCACCGGCGCCGTGGGATGGATGATGGTCGGAATATGGGTATCGTCGAAGTCATAGACATTGGCACTCATCGCATTGATGGCTGCCGCGTCGAGCATATCCAGGCGTTCGCTGCGCCCGATCACCCGGCCCTGGCCACCGCCGCGCAGGCGCCCTTGTAGCGCCAGCACCTTGCCAATATCCGGGTCGTCGCAACCGGCCAGGGCCACCGCGAAGTAGTTCACCAACGCACGTTTGGCTTCGTGCTGAATGGCCGTGGGCAGATCGCTCCACCGTGCGTTTTCAATAAAACCGGCCAGTTGTCGGGTCACAGCAGGGGCGGCGGGAATCGGGTTTTCAGTGGCGCGCATCGGCGTCTCCTCGAAGGTGGTGCCGCCGATAGATACGCGCGCCACCCCTGGCGCGCACCTATCCATAGGCAGGCTCGGCGCCGGTGCCACTCACTATCTTTCGGCAGGTGCCTTGCGAGGGGGCAGGCGCAAAGCTGGCCCGGCACTTCAGACAGCCCAGAGGAAACCCGGCATGCCCCCCTTTATCGAAAACCGCCCCCTGCACGGCAAACGCGCGCTGATTACCGGCTCGGCCGCCGGCCTTGGCCTGGCGATTGGCGAGGCGTTGGCGAAAGCCGGTTGCGCGGTGCTGCTGCATGGTCGGGCGCACGCGCAAACGATGGCGGCGACCTGTGCTGAATTGAGCGAGCGCCACGCTGCACCCGTCCACTACCTGAGCGCCGATCTGTCCAGCGCCGACGGTGTAACGGCCCTGGTGGAAGGCGCCCGCGAGGTGCTCGGCGGCATCGATATCCTGGTCAATAACGCAGTCACCCGTCACTTCGCACCGATACACGAATTTCCGCAGGAGTCCTGGGACCTGGCTCTGGCCGTCAACCTCTCGGCGGTGTTCCACGCCACCCGCCTGCTGCTGCCGGGCATGCGCGAACAGCGCTGGGGCCGGATCATCAACCTGACCTCGATCTACGGCATGCGCGGCACACCGAACCGGGTAGATTACGTGACCACCAAAAGCGCGTTGCTCGGCTTCTCCCGCGTCGTGGCGCTGGAAAACCTCGACTACGGCATTACCTGCAACTCCGTTTCCCCCGGCTCCACCCTTACCCCATCGATTGCCGCCCGCGTCGAGGCGTTACGCCAGCGCGACGGGCTCGACGAAGAAGAGGCCGTGCGCCGCTTCCTCGCTGGCAAGCAGCCATCGGGACGCTTCAACCAGGCCGAACACGTCGGCGAACTGATCACCTTCCTGTGCGGCGAAGCCGGCACCGATATCACCGGCGCCATGCTGCCGGTTGATGGCGGTTGGCTGGCGAGCTGACAACCCACCCGGAGAACTCCAGATGTCCAATCCCAGCATCGGCTTTATCGGCCTCGGCACCATGGGCGAGCCCATGGCCACCCGCCTGGCGCAAGCCGGTTATGACCTGACCGTGTCCGACCTCAACGAGGCCGCAGTCGAGCGCCTGGTCGCCCTGGGCGCCAAGCGTGCCAGCAGCCCGGCAGCGGTGGCCTCGCAAGCGGAGATCGTCTTCGCCAGCCTGCCTACTCCAGATGTGGTGGAGAAGGTCGCACTGGGCGACCAGGGCGTTGCCGCTGGCAGCAAGGTGCGGGTCTTTGTCGACTTGTCCACCACCGGCCCACGTACCGCCAAGCTGGTGGCGCAAGCGCTGGCAAAAAACGCCGTTATTGCCGTCGACTGCCCGGTGAGCGGCGGTGCTGCCGGCGCGCAAAAAGGTAGCCTGGCGCTGATGGTGTCCTGCCCGACGCCGACCCATGACGAATTGCTGCCGATCCTCCAGCACCTGGGCAAGGTGATCTTCTGCGGCGAAGAACCCGGCCTGGGCCAAACCATGAAACTGGTGAATAACCTGGTTTCAGTCACCGCCCTGGCCGTGTCCTCCGAAGCGCTGGTGATGGGCGTAAAAGCCGGTCTCGATCCACAAGTGATGCTCGACGTATTCAACGCCGGCAGCGGTCGCAACAGCGCCACCGCCGACAAGCTGCCGCGCGCCGTGCTGCCGCGCACCTTCGACTTCGGTTTCAGCACTGCCTTGTCACTCAAAGACACCCGCCTGTGCCTCGATGAAGCCGAAGCCATGGGCGTGCCCATGCCAGTTGGCAGCGCCGTACGCCAGGTGCTGAACATGACCCGCGCGGCCTTCGGCGATAACGCCGACTTCACCCGCATAGTCTGCCTGATCGAACAGTGGGCCGGCGTCGAAGTGCCCACCGTCGCCAAAAAATAAGGAAACCACCATGGACAACGCACTGTTTGAAAAAGGCTTCAACAACCGCAAGGCAGTTCTGGGTGCCACCCACGTGGAGAAGTCCTGGGCCAGCGCCGATGCCTTCAACAAGCCCATGCAGGAACTGGTCACCGAGTACTGCTGGGGCGCGATCTGGGGCGACGAAACCCTGCCGTTCAAAACCCGCAGCCTGCTCAACCTGGCCATGCTCACGGCGATGAATCAGCACCACGAACTGGGCGTGCACGTCAAAGGCGCGCTCACCAATGGCGTGAGCAAAGAAGAGATCCGCGCCGTGCTGATGCAGGCCGCCATTTACTGCGGCGTGCCGTCGGCCCTGGCGGCATTTCGCGTGGCCAGCGAAGCCATCAAGATGTGGGAGGCCGAACACCACGGCTGATTGCCCACGCCTGCTGCTCCCGGCCTGCCCTGGCAGGCCACTTTACAAAAACAAAACCGGAAGCCGCCGATGAACAGCCCGCCCTGCTACGAAGTGTTTGCGCTGCGCTACGCCCATGTAGCGCGTCGTCGCCGCGACAATTTTATGGAAATTCACGATACCCACGATCTGCCCATGCCAATGGACTATTTCGTCTGGCTGATTCGCGGTGAGGGTCGTACCGTGCTGGTCGACACAGGCTTCAATCAGGCCGCCGCCGATGCGCGCGGCCGCACCCTGCTGCGCTGCCCGATCAAAGCATTGGAAGTGCTAGGCGTCAGCCCGCAGGACATCAGCGAAACCGTCATTACCCATATGCACTACGACCACGCCGGCAATACCAACCTGCTGCCCAATGCACGTTTCCACCTGCAGGAAACGGAGATGCGTTACGCCACCGGGCGCTACATGCTCTATAAACCGTTGCGCCAGCCGTTCAACGTCGAAGACGTGGTCAACATCGTGCGCGGCGTCTACCAGGAACGCGTGGTGTTCCACGACGGTGACGTCGAACTGGCCCCCGGCATTCAGCTGATCCACGTCGGCGGTCACACCCAGGGTTTGCAAGCAGTACGCGTACATACCGCGCGTGGCTGGGTGGTGCTCGCCTCGGACGCCAGCCATTACTACGACAACATGGAGCACGAGGCGCCCTTTCCGGTGGTGCTCAACGTCGGCGACATGCTCGATGGCTATCGCAAACTGCTGGCCCTGGCCGACTCTGCGGAGCACCTGATACCCGGCCACGACCCCTTGGTACGCGCGCGTTATCCGTTCCACGGCGACCCGACCGACGACGTGGTTGCCCTGCACCTGCCGCCCCATGCCAGTGCTGGACAACCTTAACTCTTTGCGCCATAACAACCCACCTGCCGTGACCGGCTCACAGACCGGCACGCGTTGTTCAGGCATATCAACAAGAAGTCGAGTTATCGACCCAGATGTATAGAGGCGACGTGCATATGCGCAGCAGAACCGCTTCCGACTCCCAGGAACCGACTCAGGTCTTCCTGATCGGCTCCCGACTGCTCCCCCCGGCAGAAACCGCCAATCTGATCGCCCGCCCGCGCTTGAACAAGCGTTTCGGCGAAGCCGGTGAAGCCGTACTGGCGTTGGTTCAGGCGCCCCCCAGTTACGGCAAAACCTGCGTGCTCGCCCAGCACTACCATCTGCTGCAGCAGCACGGCCAGCGCGTCACCTGGTTGTCGCTGGACGCCAGCGCCCAGGAATTGCCGGTATTCGTCGCCTACCTCAAGGGCGCGATTGAACTGGCCGACGTCGAAGGCCTGGCCCACGAACAGCTCACCCGGGTCGGTGAAAACAACCTGCACCGGGCCTTCAACGCGATTCTTGGTCTGGTGAAAACCCAGGCCGGCGCGCCGTTGTATGTCTTCGTCGACGACGTTCACCATCTGGCCGGCACTGACTCGGTGCGGGTGCTGTCGATGCTGATTGACCATGCTCCACCGGGGCTGCATTTCATTCTGTCGTTCCGTGGCGAGCCCTGCCTGTCGGTGGCCCGTCAGCGCATACACGGTCAGGTCTATGACCTCGGCACCCAGGACCTACGCTTCAGCCATGGCGAGACCGTGCAGTTGATGGAGCGCCATGGCGTCAACAGCCTGGATCAGGCGCAACTGAACATTCTCGAAGCCCGTCTGGAGGGCTGGGCCGGCGGCCTCAAACTCGCCGCCATGTTGCTGCGCCGCGACCCGGAACTGCTGCACGACCTGGCGAACTTCTCAGGTGAACGCCGGCAGTTTGCCGACTTTTTTCTGCAGGATGTGCTGCTGCGCCAGCCGGATACGATCCGCCGCTTTCTGCAGTACAGCGCCGTACTCGAACGACTCTGCGTGCCGCTGTGCAATGCGCTGACGCAACGCTGCGACAGCCAGGAAATGCTGCGCGAATGTGAGTCACGCGGCCTGTTCCTGCTGCCGATGGACGAAGAGCAGAAGTGGTATCGCTACCACCCGTTGTTCGCCGAATTCCTGCGCCGTCAACTGCACGAGAGCGACCCCGAGCTGTACCAACAGCTGAACCGCCGCGCCAGCGATTGGTACTCCGACAATCACCTGCACACCGAGGCTTTCAACCACGCCCTAGCCAGCGGCAACATGCTGCGCGCTGCAGAGATCATGGATGCCAACTGCGAGCAGATTTTCAGCGTCGACGAGAACGCCGTAAGCCTGGTGGAGAGACTGCCGGCCGAATTGCTCGAGCGTTTTCCGTGCATGCTTCTGGCCAAGACCTGGAACCTGTTGATGGGCTGGCAGTTCGAAACCTGCCGGCACCTGCTGGTGACAGCCCGGCACAGCATCGACCGCCTGGAACAGGACGGGCAGGTGTCGGAAATGGAAATCCGCAACCTAAACCACCAGATGATGCACCGCGAAATGATGATGGCCATGCTTGCCGACGAGATGCCTCAGGTGGAGGAAAAGGCCCGCACCCTGATCGACGAGTACGACGACGCTCACCCACTGGTACGCGCCAGCCTTTATACGGCGCTGATCTATGCACGGCGGGAACACTACAAGCTCGGTGACATCGAGCGCCTGCACACCCAAGCGCTGGAGTACCTCAACCGTACCGGCAGCCCGCTGGGTAACGTTTTTCACCAGGCGGTACTGGGCCCTTCACGCTTCGTCGCCGGGCGCGTGCACGTGGCCCTGCAATCGCTCAACGAAGCCCTGAAATCGGCCGAGCGCATCGCCGGCAAAGGCTCGCCTCTGGCCGCCGTGGTGGCCATGCACCTGGCGAAAATCCATTACGAACGCGATGAGCTGACAATGTCGCGCAGCATTCTTGAGCAGTACCTGCCACAGATCAACTACAAGGGTTTTGTCGACCAAGCCATCGCCGGCTGGTTGACCCGCGCGCGGCTGTCAATGATCGACGGCGACGTGGCCACCGCCTTGCGCATGCTCGACGAGGCGGACGTGTTTGCCCAAGAGCACGACTTCGAGCGGCTGCGTCTGTTCACCCTTGCCGAACGGTTGAAATGGCTACTCCGCCAGGGCGACACCGATTCGGTGATTCGCCTGGGGCGCAAACATGACCTGCGCCGACCGGCCAACCAGTTCACCCCGCACCACGGCATCACCACCCGTGACGAGGCGCGGGCGTTGTCCTGGGTGCGGGTTGCTCAAGCCGAAGACCGGCTGCCCGAAGCGTTGGGCCTGGCCAAGCAATGGCACCGCCATATGAGCGCGGTGGATGCCATTCGCAGCGTACTGCGCTGGGACCTGATCATCGCCCACCTCTCGCTACTGTCCGGCGATAAACGGGCGGCGTTGCGTATCGTCCGTCGCGCCATGTTCCAGGCGGCACCGGGCGGTTTTATTCGCGTGTTTCTAGACGAGGGAGCCTGGCTGTACGGCCTGCTGCGCGAACAATTGCAAGCGGCTGCGCTTGAAGGTGAACAGACCGATGCCTTTGCCACCCAACTGCTGCAACGCTTTAGCGGCGACGGTGTCATTGCCGCCAAACCAGCGTTGCCCGCCGGCGAGCCGGTGACCATTGCGGGGTCGTTGAACAGCCGCGAACTGGACATCCTCAAGATGGTCGCCGCCGGCATGATCAACCGCGAAATCGGCGACAAGCTAGGCATGACCGAAGGGTCGGTGAAGTGGTACCTGCAGCAGATCTACGACAAGATCGGCATCCGCCGCCGCTCCCAAGCCGCCGAACGCGCCCGCCAGTTGGGCATTCTCCGTTGACCACTGGTGCGCGCCTATCCATTGATAGGTGCCGCGCCCTTCCCCCGTCCTTAGGCTCGCCAGGGCCACCGATCAAACCGGTGGACTCTTCTCGCAAGCAGCCAAAAGGACAACAAGATGCTGCAGATCCTGCACAACGGCCTAGTCGATCTGCCAGTTGGCCGCAAACTCATGCTGGCGTTCAGTATGGTGTCCATTCTTTCGCTAGCCGCCATTGCCATCGCGTTTCAGGCCGCGCAAACACTACTGGCCGGCAACCGGCAAAACCAGGCCATCGCCGAGATCAACCTGCTCCTGCTACAGGCACGTGGCGCGGAAAAAGACTTTGCCCTGAGCGCAGGCGAAGCGACGGTCCAGCAGGTCGAAAACACGCTGAGGGCGCTGCAACAGCACGTAGACGAATTGCGTGTGGGCACGTTCACCGACCCCACACAACTGGAAGAAATCCGCACCAGCGCCCAAGCTTACCGCCAGCAATTCAGCCAATTCGTGGCCGACTCACGCCGCGCCGCGCAGGCGCACGACGATATGCACAAGCAAGCTGACCAGGCCCGCATCCAATTCGAATTCGTGGAGCTGGACATGTTCAGTGCCCTGCGCGAGACCATGACCGGCACTGGCGAACTGAACGCCGACACCCTGACCTTTGCCGAAAGCGCCTCTGCCCTGCTGCGGTTGCTACTGGCCGTGCGTATACGCGAGTACAGCTATATCCAACACGGTGGCGCGCAACGTTTACAGGAGTGGGACGAGTTGATGCAGGGTGCCGAGAGTGAAGTGTCGCGCCTGCAAGCGCGTATCGGCGCCGATCATCAGGACATTCTCCAGGCAGCTCAGGAGGCCATCGCCAACTACCGCAGCGCCTTCCAGCACTACAGCGCCAGCCGCATCGCCAACGAACAAGGTGGCGAAAAGATGAAGCAGCTGGCCGACCGCGTGCTGCACCAGGCCGACCAGGCCTTGTCGGTGCGCCAGCAGCGGATGGAACAGAGCGCGACCACCATCTTCCGCCTGCTGGCCAGCAGTGCCCTGGTCATCCTCATTCTGGCCGCACTGGCCGGGTGGGTAATCCGCCAGTTGCTGCTGCCGCCGCTCTTGCAAACCCTGGCGCTGGCCCAGCGTATTGCCGCTGGCGATCTCAGCCAGGACATCGTCACCAGCCGCCGCGACGAACTTGGTCAGTTATGCCAGGCCATGGGCACCATGACGGTCAATCTGCGCGAGCTGATTCAGCGCATTGTCCAGGGCATCGATCAGTTGCACCGCGCCGCCGGCAGTCAGTTGGAGAGCAGCCGCACGAACAGTGAAGGCGCACGCAGCCAACAACGTGAAAGCGAGCTGGTAGCCACCGCCACCCAGCAGATGGCCTACTCCGCCGAGGCCGTTTCGCGCCATGCCGAAGCCGCCTCGGAAGCTGCGCAGCAGGCCAATCAGCAAGCCAGTGCCGGTGAGCGGGTGGTGCGTCAGAGTGCCGACCAGATCGGCCGCCTGGCCAACGATGTGGAGCTGTCCGTGCAGAGCATTCGCCAACTGCACCAGGGCAGCGAACGCATCGGTGGCGTGCTCGATGTGATCAAGTCGATTGCCGAGCAGACCAACCTGCTGGCGCTCAATGCCGCGATCGAGGCGGCCCGCGCCGGCGAACAAGGAAGGGGTTTCGTGGTAGTGGCCGACGAGGTTCGGGCGTTAGCGCGGCGCACTCAGG
The DNA here is from genome assembly GCF_059862525.1 of Pseudomonas sp. MF08875. Lineage (NCBI taxonomy): Bacteria > Pseudomonadati > Pseudomonadota > Gammaproteobacteria > Pseudomonadales > Pseudomonadaceae > Pseudomonas > Pseudomonas sp. MF08875. The sequence continues at coordinate 41,104 of NZ_JCBCUW010000018.1, read as the reverse complement.
ATTCCACCCGCGAGATCGAAACGCTGATTGCCGAGCTGCAGGGCTCGTCCGATCGTGCCGTGCAGCAGATGATCGGCAGCGCCCAGTTGAGCCAGGAAGCGGTGAACTACGGCGAGCACGCGCGCCAGGCCTTGACGCGGATCACCGACGCGGTAAGCAGCATTGACCGGCTCAACCAGCAGATCGCCACCGCTGCGGAGGAACAAAGTGCGGTGGCCGGTGAGATCAGTCACAACGTCGAGCGTGTGCGCAGCATTGCTGGCCAGGGCGCCGCGGCGAACGAGCACATAGCGGCCTCCAGCGCTGAACTAGCACGCCTGGGTGGCGAGCTGCAGCAGTTGGTGAAGCAATTTCGCACCTGAGCATCGCTATCTTTCGACAGGGTTATTGCGCAGACGTCGACGCCATACTGGCCTTCGATCCGTACCGCTTATGCGCAACAGCTGCAAGACATTCGGCCCTCCCATGCCGCTGAACTTTTTAGGGGTGACCGTGTTGAGGCTGGGCGGTCACCCCTTTTTTTGCAGCGGTTTCCAGGGCTCGCTGCGCCACTATCCATGGATAGGTGTTCAGCCGCGCCGGCATTTCTAGCATCAGCCCTAGTGGGCAGTTTCCCCTCCGACAAGAACAACAGGAATCATCGACATGAGCACCTCCTACGACATCGTCGCCGTGGGCTCCGGCCACAACGGCCTGGTCGCTGCCGCTTACCTGGCTGCCGCCGGCAAAAAGGTTTTGGTACTGGAGCGCAACGCCTGGTTTGGTGGCGGCGTAGTGACCCGCGAACTGACCGTGCCGGGTTTCCGTCATGACCAGCACAGCGTCGGGCACATCTTTATCCAGGCCAACCCGCTGATCCGCAACGACGAACTCGGCCTGCTGAGCAAATATGGCCTGACCTACATCTACCCCGAAGTACCGCTGATCTCGGTGTTTGAGGATGGCAGCACCCTGAGCCTGTACCGCGACCGGGAGAAGAACTATCAGGAGCTGGCCAGGTTCTCGCAAAAGGACGCCGAGGCCTACCTGAAGTTCTCCCAAATTGCCGCTCACTACCTGCCCATGTTGCTCGGCACCCTGTACTCGGCGCCGGTACCGATGGGCGCGCAGTTCGCCATGATGGACCAGAGCCCGGAAGGCCAAGCCATGTTCGCCACCATGATGAAAAGCAGCTGGGAAATTATCTGCGAGTGGTTCACCCACGAAAAAATCCGCCTGCACTTTGCCCGCATGGTCGGCGAGAACCTGGCCAGCCCCGAGGAACTCGGTTCCGGCATTAGCCTATTTATGTTTCTCGGCTTTATGGAGAAGTACGGCATCGGCATTCCGGTCGGCGGCAGTGGTGCGCTGACCGATGCGCTGATTCGTTGTATCCGCGATCACGGTGGCGAGGTGCTCGCCTCGGTCGACATCGCCAAAATCGAAACCCGTGGCGGTCGCGCCAGCGCCGTGCGCAGCCATGATGGCCGTGTGTTCGAAGCCAAGGATGCAGTGATTGGCGGTATCCACCCGCACCTGTTGCGCAACTATCTGGGCGATGCAGGGGTAGCGCCGCAGGTATTCGAGCGCGCGGAACGCACCCAGACCTCACCCTGCGCCTGCATCACCATTCATGCCGCGCTCAGCGAAAAGCTGCGTTTCAAGGCCGGCGACCACGTCGACCAGGCCGCGTTTATCGAACTGTTGGCGGTCGACCTCAATCGCTTCCGCCGCTCCTTCGACGACGTACGCTATGGCGAACTGCCGCGCGACCCGCTACTGGCCCTGGTCTCGCCGACCAACCTGGACCCGACACGTGCACCTGCCGGCCGCGCCACCATGCATGCCTGGGCGTACGTGCCGTTCCAGGTCGGCCAACGCCCGCCGGAGTATTGGGATGAGATCAAGGAGACCTATGCCGAAGAGCTGCTGGCCAAGATGAGTCCGTTTTTTCACAACCTGTCCAGCGGCTTGATCATCGCCAAACACGTCGACACCCCGCTGGATATGCAACGCACCTCGCCCAGCTTTCAGCGCGGCGATCTGCACGGCATCGCCGGCTACCAACACCAATTTGGCGCTCACCGCCCGACCCCGGAACTGGGCCGCAACACGGTGCCGGGCGTCGAGCGCTTCTACCTGGTAGGCCCGTTCCAACACCCGGGCGGCGGTGTATTCGGCGCCGGCCGAGCGACAGCCATACGCATGTTTGATGACCTCAAGATGAACTTCGGCAAATTCAACAAGGTGTCCTAATGAAGCTCTTTTCCCCCGATGGCAGTGAACTGATGAAAATCGAAGCACTTGAGCGTGATGGTGAGTTGCTGCTGCTCAAGGGCACCGCCTTTGGTGCCATGCCGATCACCGCCCAACTGCGCCCGCAGGAAATGCGCGCCGGTTTTAGCCTGCTCAATCTCAAGCTGTTGTGCTTTGTCATCAGCATGCTGTTTCGCCGCTGAGAGGTCGCCATGCACACATCCGCCAACAAGCAACTAGTGCTCAACTACCTGCGCCATATGGAGGACGGCAATAGCCCCGCCGCCCTCGCCCTGGCCAGCGATGACGCCCGTTTCTGGATGCCCGGCCCGGGTGAACTGAGCAAGCACCAGGTAGCCGAGTTCTTTAAGCAGGTCGGGCCGCTGATTCTCAGCATGCGCTTTACCATCCACGGCGTGATCGAGGAAGGTGAGCGCATCGCGGTCGAGGCCAGCGGGCTTGCGCAACTGGCCAACGGCAAGCAGTACGCCAACGACTACCACTTTCTGTTTGTCGTTCGCGAGGGTCAGGTCGCGGCCATGAAGGAATATGCCGATACCGCGCCGGCGGCGGTGTTCTTCGAAACCAGCGCTCAGCACGACGCTAACGGACCGCACAACGATTCCTTCATCCGCACCCAAGAATAAGAGCCACGGAGACTCCCTATGAGCAATAAAGGTAAACGCATCGTTATCGTCGGCGCCGGCCCTGCCGGCCTGGTTACCGCCTTGGGCCTGGCACGCCAAGGTGCCCAAGTGACTGTCATCGACCGCGAAGACGACATTCTGCGCTGGCCGCGCGCCATGGTTTATTTGCCGTCGACCCTCAAGGTTCTCGACGAAATCGGCCTGTTGGACAAAGCCAAAAGCGTCGCCGCCTGGGGCTACGAATACAACCTGCGCTTCCCGCTGACCGGCAATATCGGTCGCCTGGACTACCACTTGATCGAAGACCTGACGCCCTACTCCTTCAACCTGCATTTCGGCCAGGATGTGCTCGCCGAGATGATCCTCGAAGAGTTCCTCAAACTGCCCGGCGCGCAAATGCGCTGGAAGACTTCATTCGATACCGTCGAGCAAGCCGAGAACTGCATCCAAGTAGCCCTGCATACCCCCGACGGCCCGCGCACCATTGAAGCGGACTGGCTGGTTGGTGCCGACGGTGCGCGTTCCAGCGTGCGCAAGGACATCGGCGTGGCATTCGAGGGCTTCACCTGGGACGACACCTTTATGGCCACCAACGTCCTCTATGACTTCGACCAATACGGCTACGCACCATCGACCATGATTGCCGACCCCGACCACTGGTGCGTGATCGCCAAAATCGATGACAAGCAGCAGTGGCGAATCGCCTATGGCGAGGACAGCAGCCTCTCCGAAGAAGCTCGCCTGGTCCGCATCAAGGAGCGCTTCAAGCAATTTCTGCCGGACGCGGACGCCCCGCTCGAACTGCTCGCGGCTAACTCCTACCGGGTGCACCAGCGTTCGGCCTCCACTTACCGGGTCGGCCGGGTGCTCCTCGCCGGTGACGCGGCGCACGCCACCAACCCTATCGGCGGCATGGGCTTTACCTCGGGTGTGCAGGACGCTCACGCGCTGATCAAGTACCTGGGCGGGGTCATCAACGGCACCCTGGCTGAGGATGCCTTGGACTGGTATGCCTACGAACGTCGTCGTTGCTTCCTGCAGATCGCCAACCCGACGGCCATCGAGTTCAAGCGCCGCACCCAGGAGCGCGACACCGCCAAGCGCATGGAGGATGAAGCCAATATGTTCGCCCTGATGGCCGATCGCGAGATGTCGCGCCAGGCGATGATGTCGATCTTTAACCTGGCCGGTCGCGGCTACCAGGAAGATTGGCAAACCACGCTGCTGGTTGAAGATGAGGCAGGACAGACGCCCGCTCTCGGTGCCCACGGCGGGGTCAAACTCAAAGCCTGAGTGCCCACGCTGCTTCCCGAACAACCGTGCTGAGGAGGCTCGTCAGCACGGTCCCGCAATCCTCCGACTCTGCGAGCAAAGCCCATGATCTTCACCGTCGCCCAAGTTTTGTGCCCCACTCAGATCACCTATGACCCCGACGCCCAGGAACTCAACGTACAGTTCTGCAACCCGCACCGGGCCAACACCGGGAGAACTTTGCAGGTGCGCTTTGCCACGCCGGCCCTAAAGGAACTGCTGCTGGAAATCCGCCGTTTGGAAGCCGCTCCAGACAAACCGTTGGAGCGGTTGTTCGCCGACTGATTCAGGCCATCACGAACGTGCTCTCCGATCAGGTTCGGCCTCATCGCGCACGGCAGGAGGCGGTGCCTCCTCTGCCAGTGACTGACGCAGCTCCTTTATCGCCGTACCGACGTCCGCACCCATCCCGCGCAAGCGCTTGCCGCCGAAAAACACCAACACCAGGACCAGTACCAGGCCCACTTTCCACAGACTCAATCCTGCCAATCCCATCGCGACCTCCACCTTTCGAAAATGAACTGATCCGACTCAGCGCACTGCACTACTCGAAGCCAGAACCAGCGCCAGCATGGCAGGTAAGCCAGGGTGACAACGCTATCTTTGGGTAGGTGATCGGCGCTATCGGCGACCTCGACAATCAATCCTGCCTGCTTGTCCGCCCTGCTATCGCGGCGGCTATAAGAACAAACAATAACGCCGCAGCAAACTTGTGCGCCGGCGGAATTCGATCCGGGAAACCTAATGAATAGACGCAACTTTCTCAAGACCAGCCTGGCCGGCGCGGCAATCCCCGCGCTGTCCGGGGTCGGTCAATTCAGCCTGGCCGATACGCTCTCCACGTGGGGCGGCGGCCTGCCCGAACTGGCCGTCTCCGACTCGCGCTTTGCCGCCTGCAAGCGCTTCGGCAGTACCGCGGAACAAGCCGGTCTAGCCCATAGCGCCATAGACGGCGATGTCACCGCGTTGTGGTTCGAACACCTCGACCCGCAGTGGCGCAAAGGGCCGATAGTGATCGCCGGGATAACCGCCCGCCAACCGCTGTTCGTGTTGGAGCGCCTGGCCTGGGACCGCGGCATGCGCGTGGTGCTGCGGGTGGAACATGACTGGAATGCCGATGGCAGCGTTAGCCACACCCTGGATGCACCCGCGCATCAATTGCCGGATCTGACGGCGCTGTTCGAAGGCAATGCTGACTGGAGCGAGCGCTTCGCCCGGCTCAGCGCCAATTGCTCGTGGAATCTGGCGCGATCCAGCTGCGCTCAGCGTACCGCCCAATCACCGGCCTATGCCCGCAACGACCAGCAAGCGCCCCTGGTGAGCTGGGTGATTGCCCCTACTCAGCGAGCCTAAGCCTTTATCCCGCTTAGCGCACGACCCAAACAAGAAAAAGGAACCCGATATGCGCCAACCCCCTGGCATCAGCAGCCACGATTTCGCCGAAGTCATCCGCCTATTTGGTGAGGTGGTCGGCAAGGAATGGGTCTTCACCAGCGAAGAGGACTTGCATCTGTACCGCGACGCCTATTCGCCCTACTGGGGCGAGCCTGAAGAGCGCATCGCCTCGGCAGCCGTGGCGCCATCTTCCACCGAGGAAGTACAAGCGCTGATGCGCATCGCCAATCGCTTCAAGATTCCCATGTACCCCATTTCCACCGGCAAGAACCTGGGCTATGGCGGGTCCGCCCCCGCCTACTCGGGCTCGGTGGTACTTGACCTCAAACGCATGAACCGCGTGCTGGAGGTCAACGAGAAACAGGCCTATTGCGTGGTGGAACCGGGCGTCAGCTACTTCGACATGTACCGCCACCTGCAAGACAACAACATTAAGCTGTGGATCGATGTACCCGACCCGGGTTGGGGCAGCATGCTTGGCAATGCCGTCGACCGCGGCGCTGGCTATACCTCCTCGCAGTTTCGCAACCACTTCGATGCGCACTGCGGCATGGAAGTGGTGCTGGCCGACGGCACCCTGATGCGCACCGGCATGGGCGCCATGCCGGGCTCGGACACCTGGCAGATGTACAAGAGCGGTTTCGGCCCCTGGATTGATGGCATCTTCAGTCAGTCCAATTTCGGCGTGGTGACCAAGATGGGCTTCTGGCTGATGCCCGAGCCGGAGGCGTTTCTCAAGGGCGTTGTGCACCTGTCTCGCTACAAAGACATGATTCCCTTGGTCGATATCATGACCCACCTGGAGAACACCAAAGTGTTCACCGGCTACCCGGACATCAACAGCCCGGTGCTCGGCACACCCAGCCTGGCCGGCCTGCACGACTTCCTCGCGCATGGTCCGGAACCGCGTGACGACGAGTATATGCAGCTGTTGCAGCGCGGTGCCGCGCCAGAGGAATACGAGGCCTACGGCAAGCGCAACAAGATCCCCTTCTGGAGCTGCGCCTTTACTTTTTACGGGCCTGAGAAGGTCATTCGCGCGCAGTGGGAAAACGTGCAGGCACGCTATCGCCAGGCCCTGCCCGACGCCACCTTTGAGGAGCGGGAGTTCTACAACCTGCCGTTAAGCGAGGAGCAGAAAAAGCAGGTTCAATATCCGGCGCAGTTCGGCATCCCCAACCTGCGTACCTTCGCCATCGGTGCTCGCTCAAGCTGGAACCCGTCGCCGCCCTCGGACGGCCACGCCTGGTTCTCGCCGATCATTCCGCGTGATGGCGCCGCCATCCTCAAGATCAACGACGTGCTCGGCAAAGCGGCCAAAGCGCTCGGTGTACCTCTGGTGTTCGCCATGAACGTACCGGTGCCGTCCTGGGAGCGCTGCTTCGTCTTTATCATCCCGTTCTATATCACCAAGGACGCGAAGCGGAACAAGGATATCCGCGACGCGTTCCGCAAGCTGATTAAGCTCGCCGCCGAAAACGGCTGGGGCGAATACCGCACGGCAGCGTCCTTTCAGGATGACGTGATGGACACCTACTCGTTCAACGACCACGCACTGCTGCACTTCCACGAAACATTGAAAGACGCTGTCGACCCCAACGGCATTCTGTCGCCGGGACGCTATGGCATCTGGCCGAAACACCTGCGCAAGGAGAAGAAGGTATGAAGTTGATCGCCACGCTGGTTCTGGCGGGTTTTTACCTGAGCGCTTCCTTCGGCGTGTGGGCCGGTGAGGACACGCAAGGCAAGCAGGTCTTTGAAAAATGGTGCATGCCCTGCCACGGCAAAGGCACCGAATACCCCGGCACCCTGGCACTTAACGCACGCTACAAAGGCGCGGTGCCTGCGGCCCTAGAAGACCGCGTGGATCTCGCCCCGCCCCTGGTCAAATACTTCGTGCGCAATGGTATTTCGGTGATGCCGTTCTTCCGCAAAACCGAGATCAGCGACAGCGAACTGGATGCGTTGGCCCACTACCTGCAAAAACAGCCTGCCCAGCCTTGAGGAGCCGCGACTCAACGCGTCTTTGATTCTATGTTGTGGCAGAAAAACATACGAAAAGTCTGATGCCTGCGTTTAGCTGCCGGCCAGAGCTTGACCTGACGGCCAGAAGTGGACTTTCCGTGCCTACCACTCAAGATCGAAAGCATCGCGGCTTTAGCTGCTAGCTTTTTTCGATGGTAGTGAAAGCTCTGCTTCTGGCCGTTCTCTGCCGCTCACGAAGAGCTACAATCAGCAAAAAAAATCAGCCAGTAGGATGTGCCTTGGAAATCAGGGACTACTTCACTGATCTGCCTTGAGGCCTACGCTCACCCGATAGTTCACGGGGGTCATATCCATCCCTAAAATCTCACGTGCAGTAAGCCGATACTCCGAGTACTCACCCTCGACGTGATCCAGGGAGTGCAGCCGCACGACCTCATAGCCCACCAGCAGAAAGCGATTGAGCTAACAAAAAAAACGACTTTTTGTCTGATACCACTATCACTTTTGGAGCCTAATTGCACAAACCTTACAGAGGACCGTCTTCAAAGCCGGTCTTAGAAGCTATTTCAACGCAAGGGATTCCCAAGCCATTCCAAAATACGTGCGAGCGTTCGGCATGGGCGATTGCTTGAGATACGAATAGAGAGACTCAGAATCTGCGAGCGTCGTAAGCGTACGCCGAACTCACCTTGCGCGACTCAGGCAGGCGCCCACTGATGCGGCAGCAGTTGGCCGACCTCACTCGCCCGTTGCGTCGGCAGGCGTGTCAGCACGTCCTTGAGATAGGCATACGGATCATGCCCGTTCATGCGGGCCGACTGGATCAGGCTCATGATTGCTGCCGCGCGTATGAGCAGAAGCTTCTGCGCAAAGGCTTATGCATGCGCATGGGCGGGCTGCCATACTCCAGAGACCATTCAGGATGAATTGTGTCCAGCATGAAGAGTATCGCCAGTCATATCGAAGCCAGCGTGATTGCCCAGGCACTGGATCAGTCAGTGAATGCCGTTTTGCTTACCGAGGCACACGAGGGCGAGGGTGGGCACCGTATCGTATATGCCAATGCCGCATTTTTGCGCATGACTGGCTATGGCGAAGAAGAAATTCTGGGACAAAACTCGCGCATCCTTCAGGGGCCTGATACTTGCGGCGAGGTCATCAGGCGCCTTCGTCAGTGCCTGGCGGACGGCACATTCTTTCAGGGTTCGACCATCAACTATCGCAAGGACGGTCGCCCGTACGTTGTCGAGTGGAGTGTTTCGCCTGTGCGCGGTGCGTCCGGTGAGATCACTCATTTTCTATCGCTTCAGCAGGACATCAGTGGCCTGATCGCCGCACAGAAGGCCACACAGCTGTTCGACCGTGTACTAAACGCTACCGATGATGGTGTCGTCATCACGGACAGTCGCGGCACCATTGAGTTTGTTAACAAGGGTTTTGAAGAAATCACCGGATACGGCCTGACCGAGGTGCTCGGTCGCAATCCCAGCATGCTCAAGTCCGGGGAGCAGAATGCCGATTTCTACACAGAGATGTGGAACACCCTGAAGCAGGGGCATTCATACAAAGGCACCTTTGTGAACCGGGGCAAGAATGACCAGCTGATCTACTGCGACGAGACCATCACTCCGCTTACCGATGAGAACGACACCATCACCCATTACGTCAGCATCTTTCGCGACCTGACCACAAGGGTTCTGGAAGAACAGATGTTCCGCGAGATGGTGCGTTTTGATGGCCTGACTGGGGCGCTGACCCGGACGGCTGGAGAGCTGGCGCTGGAGAATGCCTTTATGCAGTCGCGCGGCAGCAAACTGCCCATGTCGATTGCCCTGGCGGATATCGATCACTTCAAGCAGGTCAACGATCAGTGGGGTCACAGCACGGGTGATGTGGTACTCAAAACGGTTTCGGGAAATTTGATTGCCGCGCTCAGGGCCAATGACAGTGTCATTCGCTGGGGCGGTGAGGAGTTCTTACTGATCTTTGGCGGCTGCGATCTGAGTCATGCCCTGCTGCTGGCCGAGCGCTGTCGCCAGGCTGTAGCGGACAGCCAGCACGAGAATGTCGGAGTTGTCACGTTATCGATTGGTCTGGGCGAGCTGCGGCCGGATGAGGCGCTGGCGGATCTGATCGAGCGTGTTGACCAGGCCCTTTATCGGGCGAAAAAGACTGGCCGTAATCAGACGCAGGTATCAACCGCCGAAGAGCCGCCTGCAGTGGGAATATAGCCTGCATAAATCCAGCCTTGCCCCATAGCAGGGGCAAGGCTGCAGCATGCTCAGTTGCCGCGATAGGTTGAAAAGCCGTACGGGCTCAGCAGGAGCGGAATGTGGTAGTGAGGCACGCTGCCATCGGCTTCGAAAATCACCGGCACTTCAGGGAAGAAGGTGGCCGACTGATGCTTCTTGGTAAGCGTACGCCGAACTCACCTTGCGCGACTCAGGCAGGCGCCCACTGATGCGGCAGCAGTTGGCCGACCTCACTCGCCCGTTGCGTCGGCAGGCGTGTCAGCACGTCCTTGAGATAGGCATACGGATCATGCCCGTTCATGCGGGCCGACTGGATCAGGCTCATGATCGCCGCCGCGCGTTTGCCGCTGCGTAGCGACCCGGCAAACAACCAGTTCGAGCGCCCCAGGGCCCATGGACGAATCTGGTTCTCGACCTGGTTATTGTCGATGGGCACAGCACCATCCTCGACATAGCGAGTCAGTGCCTGCCAGCGTTTAAGGCTGTAATCCAAGGCTTTCGCCGTGGCCGATCCGTTGGGCACAAGATCACGCTGGGCCAGTATCCAGTCATGCAGTGTATCGAGGATCGGTGAAGCCTTTTCCTGTCGTATTCGCCAGCGTTCTTCATCGCTCATGTCCCGTGCTTGCCGTTCGATTTCGTACAGGCTGCCCATCGCGTGCAGTGCTTGTTCGGCCAACTGGCTTTTGTTTGCAGCGTGCAGATCGAAGAACTTGCGGCGGGCGTGGGCCATGCAGCCGATTTCGGTAATGCCTTGCTCGAAGCTGGCCTTGTAGCCAGCGAAGTCGTCGCAGACCAGCTTGCCATTCCACTGACCAAGAAAATTGCGCGCATGCTCGCCGGCACGGCTGGGACTGAAGTCATACACCACGGCCTTCAGATCGGCGAAGGGTGTGGTGCTGTAGGCCCAGACGTAAGCCCGATGGGTTTTCTTCTCGCCTGGGGTGAGCATTTGCACCGGGGTTTCGTCAGCGTGGATCACGCGTTGGCCCAGCACGGCTTCGCGCAGGGCATCGACTAGCGGCTGGAGCTGCACGCCGGTTTGTCCGACCCACTGCGCCAGTGTCGAGCGAGCGATGGCCAGGCCGGCACGGCCAAAGATTTTCTCTTGCCGATATAGCGGCAAGTGGTCGGCGAATTTGGCCACCATCACGTGAGCCAGAAGGCCGGCGGTGGGGATGCCCTTGTCGATCACCTGGGCCGGCACGGGGGCCTGGATCAGTGTTTCGCACTGGCGACAGGCCCATTTCCCACGCACATGCTGTTCGACGGTGAAAACGCCCGGCGTGTAATCCAGCTTTTCGCTGATGTCTTCACCGATGCGTTGCAGCTGGCAGCCGCAGGCGCATTGGGTGTTCTCCGGTTCGTGGCGGATCACGGTGCGCGGAAATTGTGCCGGCAGCGGTGTGCGCTTGGGCTGTTGGCGGGGTTCGGCTGGAGCAACCGGGGGATTGACAGCTTTCAGCTCCGCCTCGATGGCGGCGATGTCAGTGTCGAGCAGGTCGTCCAGCAAGCTACCCTGGTCAGGGCTCAGTTGCTCGCTACGCTTGGCAAACTTGTGCCGTTTGTACCAAGCGATTTCGTGTGTGAGCTGCTCAATGATGGTTTGATCACGGTGGATTTTCTTGCCCATCACGTCGACCTGCGTCAGCAACTGCGCGGCCAGTGTGCGCAGTTGCTCAGCTGTCAGTTGGTCGAGATTGGGCGAGGGGTTCATGCTGCTGATTGTGCCAGAGCAGACGCTCTGCGCAGATACACCGATGGGCTAATGGCCGGTGCTACAGCACTGTGATCGCGCCGCCCGCACCGACCCGCTGCCAGGGCAGCCCCAGTACCAACGCCTGAAGTTGCTCGGTGTCGAGTTCAACTTCCGAGCCGTGGCGGATGCCTGGCCAGTGAAACTTGCCCTGGTTCAATCGCCGCGCGGCCAGCCAGATACCCACGCCGTCATGCACCAGGACTTTCATGCGGTTGGCGCGGCGATTGGCGAACAGATAGGCGCAGTGCGGCTTCGCCGCACCGAACACCGCCACCACGCGGGCCAACGCGGTTTCAGTGCCCGCGCGCATATCCATGGGTTCGGTGGCGAGCCAGATACTATCGATACGGATCACTGGGCGAGCCCCCGGACAAAGCGGGCGCATCCTTCAGGATCGGAAGCTGGCCATTTCACTGTGATCGATTGCTCGCCCAGCGGTAGCTCGATAATCACAGCTGGTTCAACTGGTCGTTTTGGCGTAACTCTCGCAGGAACGAACGCCGGCAACGCCGCTGGCAGTTGATCTCGATAAAGCGGTAGCCACTTGCGAATGACGTTGGCATTGATGCCGTGGCGGATGGCAACGCTGGAAACGGTCGCACCGGGTTGCAGGCACTCCTGAACAACCTGGGCCTTGAACGGTTTGGGGTAAGAGCTTCGTTGGCGCATGGAAATCCCGGCGATAAGGGCTATCGCGTCCGCTTAAAAATACGCGGACACCATCGTCCTTAATGCTGGAGTTCGGAAGGTGAGTTGGCCGGACGGATACCGAGCGTCTCACAAGATGCAGCATGATCAATTAACCCGTTCCGACAAACAGGCGTCAAATTGACCATACACTGAACCGACTCAAGGAACAGCCACCGCACGGAAGCTCAGGCCCGTACAAGCCTCTAACACGTACCCGCGGATCTGTTCTCTCAGGCATGAGGCCGCCAATATGTACACCCATCAAAGCTGCGATCCGCACGCAAAAGTGTTCTATCGCCCCATCGATGTAGCTATCCGTTGGTGCGATCTTATGGCTTATGAGTCTCAAATTCTTGAGCTCGCCAACGATTGCCCCGCAGCACTGTCCACGACCTTCCCTCAATGGCCATGCCTCCACGCCAACACCGAAAAAATCTTCGATGCAGTGCGCAACCATGAACTTCCGTTCGGCTATTTTGGCGTAACGGTAGCACCAGATACACCCATCGACTGCCGGCTGCTCACAGTCAGGCATACAGACCTGAAAAGGTGGATGTTTCATCATTATCCCGATCAGCGTCCGGCGTTCCTATTTGGAAAACTGCCCGCCGAGAATGAACAAATCAGCGTTGGTACTTACTTGACGTTGCGAGCTGACCGAGATGCTCTGGAGGTAGAGCTCAAAGCGAGTGACGCCGCCCTTCGTGAGCTTCTTGAAGAGCTCAAGGCTATCGGTTTGGAAAGGGAAAGCTTACGCGCACTCGTTAAAGCACAAGGTAAGCTCAGCGAGCGAAGCGAAACTGGATATCAACATGTCATCGGCGCTTTACTCGAAACACTCCTCGGATCCTCGCCAGCTGGAAAACCCAACTCCGTATTCGGTAGCCAAGCCGCTATCGTTGATTCAATAACTGCGCACTATGAAGGCACTCCAGGTTTGAGCAAACGCTCTCTCGATGAGAAGTTCGCCGCCGCCCGACGGAGCCTTTCCCGAACGTAAGTCCGGCAATCATTGCACTGCAATCTCAGCGATTGCAGTGCAATGACGCCCTTCCCCTACTGCTATTCAATTCAGGTCACTTCCCACAACGCGCCAATCGGCGCCAGGAGTGACCAGCATGTCCAGCCAATCTTCGTCCATCGTTGAAGCACCTCTACCTCCGGTCGAACGTCACATCATGCGGCGGGACGAGGTTGAGCGTAAAACGGGCTTCAAGCGGGCGCACATCTACAACCTAATGAAGGAAGGTAAATTCCCTCAGGCTAAACGCATTGGATTGCGCGCCGTAGGCTGGGACTCGCTGGAGATCGAGCGGTGGGTCATTGAACGCCTAGGCCAGCAGGCCTGATGCCATGCGTGTGGTATCGGTGGTTTCCACCAAAGGTGGGGTCGGAAAAACAACTGTGGCCGCCAACCTCGGCGGTCTTCTGGCAGATGCGGGCCTACGCGTCCTGCTGCTCGATCTGGATAGCCAGCCCACCCTTTCCAGCTATTACGCATTGAGCTACAAGGCCATCGCTGGTGCGTACGAGTTCATTGCGCTCAACCTGACAGATCCTTCGCAGATAATTTCCACGACCACGGTTATTGGTCTCGACCTGATACTCTCCAACGATGATCAAGGCAGACTGGGGACCTTGTTGCTGCATGCCCCTGATGGGCGACTGCGTTTGCGCAATCTGCTGGATGCCTTCCGCCCCAGTTACGACCTGCTTTTGATCGACACCCAAGGCGCGCGAAGCGTGCTGCTGGAGATGGCCCTACTAGCCTCAGATCTCGCCCTATCTCCCATCACGCCGGAAATGCTCACCGCCCGTGAACTGCGCCGCGGCACCTTGAAGCTGCTCAGCGAACTCGAGCCGTTCCGCCTCCTAGGAATTACACCGCCCCCCTTACGACTGCTACTGAACCAGGTGAATGCCATTCGGGTGGACACACGAATGATCATCCGTGGCCTGCGCGAGACCTTCGCTGGGGCTACCAATATCTCGGTTCTAGACGCCGTAGTTCCAGACCGAGTGGCATACCTCAATGCCGCCTCCCTCGGCCTGCCGGTCCACCGAATCGAATCGCGCCAGTCACGTGAACGACGCTCGCCATCCGCGCTGGAAACCATGCAAGCGCTGGCCATCGAGTTGTTTCCGGAATGGCGCGAGGTGATATCTACGGTGAGCAGGTGCGCGGAGGTTAAATGAGGCAACACACCAAGCCGGCGTTTCTCTCCACGGCATTTAAATCGACCTTGATGCCAACAGCGTTTGGCAAGGAGACTTTTGATGTTGGATCAGCTTCCCATCATCGTTCAACCATCCATTTGCCCCCACCACCCACCTAGCGAGGAGTACTGCACTGTGGTCTTTCGCCTGCAAGGCGGGCGCTTGGCCATGGGTTGGTTCCTCGCGGAACTGTCTCGGTATTTCGAAGGCTCGGGTACTGCCGAGATCGTCAAGTTCGAGGTCGGTGACCATTTGCGTAACGGGCGTTAATTGAGGCTGTTCAAATGAAGAAGCTCAGTCAGGAGGAGATCACCGACAAGCTGCATCAGGACCACTTCCCTCGGGGTCCAGAACTTGAGCAGCTGTCCGATCCAGTAATGGATACACCTATGCTGGTTACGCTGGAGCAGTTGCGGCCCTACGAACACAACCCGCGTTTCATCCGTAATCCGCTGTATGACGATATCAAGTCCTCCATCCGTGAACGTGGGCTGGATCAACCACCGCCGATTACCCGCCGCCCGGGAGAAACCTATTTCATCATCCGAAACGGTGGTAATACGCGCTTGGCCATTCTAGGCGAGCTGTGGCAGGAAACCCGTGACGAGCGCTTCTTTCGCATTCATTGCCTGTTCCGACCTTGGATAAATGAACTCACCGCCCTACTAGGCCATCTGGCCGAAAGCGATCTGCACGGCCAACTCACCTTCATCGAACGTGCTCTGGCTGTAGCCAAACTCAAAACCATGCTCGAACCAGATGGAACTGTGCTCTCGCAACGTGAGCTAGCACGACGTCTTGCCGCCGGAGGCTATCCGATTTCGCAGTCACACATTAGCCGGATGCTCGACACTCTTGAACACTTACTGCCCGCAATTCCACAAACCCTGTATGCCGGATTGGGTAAGCCTCAGATCGAACGCTTAATCAGCCTACGTAGCCAGGCTGAACGAACCTGGAACCGCTATCCAACCTCCAGCATTGCGTTCACCGAATTTTGGCTCGATACCCTGGGCTACTTCGATGCCGAACCTGAGTCCTTCGATCTTGAGCAAATACAGGATGAACTGCTCGAACGCATGAGCCGCTTACTCGGACAGTCTTACCGTTTGTTGGCCCTGGAACTGAGCGATACACAACGGGTCATCTCGACGCCTGGTGTTGTAGCCCGCGAGCCCTCAGAGAACAACCATCTGAAAAGCGTTGATGAAGCCGCGACAGGACCGACTTCCTCTGAGTCCCGTCCCAAATCAACTGAGATCATGCCCCGAACCAAACCAACGCGAGAGGATCTGCTCACCCCGCCCGAAACGAATGCATTATCAGCAGTCATCCCTCCGTCACGTGTCCAGCAGATTCGCGAACAAATCGATCGCGAGACTGCCATCGAAGCAGCATATCCAGTCGAAAACTGCACGATCGACGACATCTGGATCATCGCACCAACACTGGATACCCCCGAACAACTGCGTTTTGCAATTGCCGGATTGGCGCGGGAAATGGCGACCTATGCCGGACATCCCGAGAGCATCATCGATCAGCCGCATGGCTTGGGGTTTGCTCTGGACATCGAGCGGCTTGATCTTGCCGCGCCTCGCTCGAGCGGCATTCACCTATTGCTCCTGGCCATGTTGCGCGCTCAAGACCACGTGAACTGGGAGGATCGTAAGCAACTGCCCTCGGCATTGTTCGGCCAATTGTTACTGGGGGTCTACCAACTCCCGATGCCAGATCATCCTGCCATGGATATGGGTCTGGAGCGACTGCCCGACAGCTTGTTGATCAAGCTGTATCGGCTGATTCGTTTGGCCCGTCGCCTGATCGACTTAACGCTTCCCCCTGAAGACAACTTATCGAAGGAGCTGCCATGAGCTTTTCCTTTAACGTGCTCAACCAGGCCATGTTGACTCAGGTCCTGCATGAACTGCGCCTGGGTAACCTGCAACGCTGCAAAGCACTCGGACTGGGTGAGGACGACATCTACTTGCTGCAATCCTTACCGCCCGCCACCCTGTCGCGCCTGGCCCATGCCACCGTGTCTTGGGTCGAGGTTAAGATCGACTCACCAGTGTTACACCGGTTGATCGAGCAAGCTGATCGCGACGAGCAGAACGAGCGCTTGATCAACCGAGCACTCAAGCTCGGCGCCAGCAGCACCATCATGTACCAGTGCTTCGGCTTGGCGCATTCGGAAACCGCCCTGCGCCGACGTCTGCTCAAGATCGAAACCCGTAAAGGCCGCCCTCAGCATTTGAGCGAAGCACAGGAACATGCGCTCTGGCAGCGATGGTGCCAGCTACGCGCTCAAGACGGTACCGCGGATCAGCTCGACGCCATGATGATGCTGGCGGAGGAGCAACAGATCAGCTTGACCATCGTTTGGCAGCAGATCGACCAGTACAGCAACGGGACATGAACACTGTCTCTTCCAATCGCTGGCAGCGTGTCCTGCAGCAATGCACCCAGCAGTTGAGTGAACGCTGGCCCGCACGCCCTACCACTGAACAACCCTCCAACCAGGCTCTGCAGGCTGGCTTTCTGTTCAGTGGCCAATCACACGAAGTCGTGCCGCGTCGGCTGCTGTTGGATCATCGGCTGACGCCATTGGAGCGTAATGCCTGGCAGGTGTTTCGACTCATGCTGCAAGGCCGGGGCGTGGTCACACCGCGCTATGAGGATTTGCAGCCTTACCTATCGAGCGTGCCCTACGGTGCGTCTGCTTCCCGTGAAACCATTGCTCGGGTGTTGACGATGCTCAGGTTGACGCGCTGGCTCAGTTTGGTGAGTCGCGGACGCGATCAGCTTAACGGACGTCTTCAAGGCTCACTGTATGTCCTGCACGATGAACCGTTAACCCCAGCCGAAGCCATGGAGCTGGATCAGGATTACCTGGTGCTGGTCGGACATGCCCTTGATCATGCGACGAAGGCGGTGCGTATTGTTGCTCAGCACGTGGTGGAGGAAGTCCGCCGGGACACGAATATTGATCGGGATCGATTACCGACGCGGCTCGAGAGCTGGGGCGAACACTGGACGCAGCAAGGATTGGATCAGGTAACCGACGACACGGTGCACGATTCCGAACTGGGGGAAGATCACCTCGTTCGGAATCGTGCAAGACCTCGTTCGGATTCCGAATCGGGTCTGAACGCCAGTGTTTCCGGCGCAGTTCGGAATCCGAACGCCGCCTGTACTGTATTAAAAGAAAGTATTTGTACTGTACCGCGCGCGACCCCAGCGGTGGATAACCTGCACTGGCCCGATTCGCTGCACCTGAGTCCAAGCGAGCGTCATGCCGTCGCCGTCGCGCTGGACAAGCTCAAACCAGCGGATCGTCAGGCGGTGCTCAACGAAGCGAGCGCACGCTGTACGGCAGGAGGTATCCGCAAGCCAGCGGCGTATCTGATGGGCCTAATCCAGCGCGCACTGAAAGGCGACTTTCGCCCTTGGGCAGGTCAGACAGAACCCTCACCCGTTGCAGAACCGCCCCCAATGGTACCTTCACGCCCATCCCGAAAAAAGGGCGAACCCGCATCCGCCCTCGCCCAAGCGTGCCTGAATGAGCTACGCCAACTGCGCGGCAAACGCCCTGGACGTCAGTAGATTTGATGCCAGTGGCATCAAATCTACTGAGTTCTACTGTGAGATCGCAAAGGGCAAAATCTGTGCAATCCGATCAATACAACCATCGCCATCCCTGGAAATAATCTCACTGGAATCACTCACGAACGTTTTCGAAATTAACCTTCTCAACCAAACCGAACAGTCCGCATTCAGCTTTTCGGCTGCCCCTGACCCTCATCTGTCGCAACGTTCCCGTCCAAGCCAATGCGAGGACAACACCGTGGCCGATCACTATCAACTCAATTTAGGTTCATTGCGCAGCAGCATCACCCTGACTCTGCACACTCACCACGCCGCCCGTATCTGGCAAGGTCGAACCGCATGCGAAGGCGTCCACTCCATCATGGGCATGGCCGGCTACATCAGTGTCACCAACCTGATCAAACAAACCGCGGCCCAGGACGATCCCTATGCCGATTGGGCCATTGTGCAACTTGAAGAAAAACTGATGCAGGCCAAAGCCGGGATGCTGGAATTGACCCAACAGCTGGATCGGATCAAACAGGACCTGCCGACACAGATCGACATGAGCGACAACCTCAACATCCACCCCATCACCTTGCCGTTGTACATCGGCAGCCAGCTGGGTTTTCTGGCGGTCTACTTGCTGACCGACTACGACACCCTGGTGCGTCATACCCTATTGGCCCATCACACAGCCCTGATTGGCCGCGTCGACATGGAAGCCTGGATCGACGACGGTGCCCATCTGCTGCGCAGCCTGTTCGGTCAGGCACAGCGCTATCGGCATGCCGGCGTCACGCGTGATGACATGGCGGCGAACAACGCCCGTGCCATTGCGGCCATTGAGAAACTGGGTTTGCCCCCGATGGACATTCTGGAGGGTCATCGCCGCTCCCAGTTTGCACCGCCAATCATTCGTCGTGGTGCTGTGGCAGTAGATGACGCTGACGCGTTGGCAGAGGAAGCGGGAGAGCCATCTGCGACAGTGGATGAGCCGGAGGACGAAGTATGAATCCCCTGACCTCGGCTCAAACAATTCCCTTCGAAGCGTTGACACAGGATGCCTATCGACAGCTCGAACACGCAGCCTCCCTAAAAGGCCTTTTAAAACCTTTTAAGGGTAAAGGGCAGTTGGAGCACTTGGCGCAGGTGGCGAGGGAAATTGAGGCGCAGTTATGTCACCTGATGGAGGCTGTTGTGCAGCAGGCCGGACAGCCCCCTTACTCACTGCTGGATATTCGATTGGTGCTGCAGAACACCAGCGCGGGCAGCACCTTTTTGCGTTGGCGCACCCGTGATTTTGCCCGTATGGGGGTTGCGGTCTGGGAACGCCAGGTCTGCAACAACGCCCTGCCGCAGGTCGTGCGCGAGGGATTGCACCGTTTCGAATGCGAGCGCATTGCACTGAACCTGCAGATGAGCGTCGTGCATTCGCTCTACCGCCAGGCCACGACCTGCGCGATCAAAATGGCCAGCGCCGAACAACTGCTGCGCCAGTTCACACCAGCAGTGGAGATATCACAATGAGCACTTTTTTCGTCGGCGAAGGCAATATCGGCAGTGCGCCAGAGTTCCAGGAGTTCGCCTCAGGTAATGACGAGCCACGGCGCTTGCTGCGGCTGAATGTGTACTTCGACAACCCCGTGCCACGCGAGGGCAGCTATGAAGATCGAGGTGGCTATTGGGCGCCGGTGGAGCTTTGGCACCGCGAGGCTGAACACTGGAGCACGCTGTACCAGAAAGGTATGCGTGTGTTGGTCGAAGGCCGCACCGTACGCGATGAGTGGGAGGACAGCGAAGAAAATGCGCGGGTGACCTTCAAGATCGAAGCCCGTCGCGTCGGCATCCTGCCTCATCGGGTGCACGGCGTGGTCATGCGGGAACGCACCAGTGAACCGGTGGCCTCTCAAAATACAGAGCAGGCCAGTTCACCTGCTTCGAAACCCAAGAAACGCAGAGGACAACCACCTACGGCCTGACAGGCTTCAGGCATAAAAAATGCGCCTTTGCGCGAAGTTGCTGGCCAGTTATTACTGGCTGCTCGTGAAGACCCATCCTGTTATCCAGACTACAACCAGACAGCAACCTCGGACCATACAGGCCTGCCCTCACCGACTAATATAAGGGACTTGCCATTCAGTTTTCTCATATCTCGCCACTGCTGTTTTCACCAACGCTGCTCCGAACTCAATCCGGAGCAGTTCTATGCGCCTCTTCCTCTGCGAAAAACCTTCCCAGGGTCGGGACATCGCCAAGGTACTCGGGGCCACTCGGCGTGGTGACGGTTGCCTGATCGGCACAGAGACAACCGTCACCTGGTGTATCGGCCACCTGCTGGAGACAGCATCGCCTGAAGCCTATGGCGAGCAATTCAAGAGTTGGTCGTTGGATCATCTACCGATCATTCCCACGCAGTGGCAGGTTGAGGTCAAACCCAAGACTTCCGCGCAGCTCAAAATCATCAAACACCTGCTGAGTGAAGCCTCCAGTGTTGTCATCGCGACCGACGCCGATCGCGAAGGTGAAATGATTGCCCGCGAGCTACTGGAACTCTGCAAGTATCGAGGTCCCGTTCAACGTCTTTGGTTGTCCGCACTCAATGAGGCGTCGATTCGCAACGCACTGTCCTCACTAAAGTCTGGTCAGGAGACCTTCCTGCTTTACCACTCAGCCCTCGCCCGCAGCCGAGCCGACTGGCTGATCGGCATGAACCTGAGTCGTTTGTTTACCCTTCTTGGTCGGCGGGCGGGCTACGACGGTGTATTGTCGGTTGGACGCGTCCAGACACCCACTTTACGTCTGGTGGTCGATCGGGATCGTGCGATTGCCAGCTTCGTCTCGGTGCCCTACTGGGAAGTGGAGGTGCACCTGTCCGCAATGGGGCAACCATTCATCGCGTCGTGGTTACCACCCAGCTCAGGGCAGGACGAGGCAGGTCGTTGCCTGCAACAAGCGCTGGCAATTCAGGCGGCCCAAGCGATTTCTAGCGGTAAGACCGCCACAGTGCTCTCGCTGCAGACTGAGCGTTTCCGAGAACCTCCACCCCTGCCCTTCGACCTGAGCACACTGCAAGAAGTCTGCTCGCGCAAGCTGGGACTCGGCGTTCAGGAAACCCTGAACATCGCCCAAGCCCTGTATGAAACCCACAAAGCCACCACCTACCCACGCAGCGATTGCCGTTATTTGCCAGAGAGTATGTTCAATGAGGTACCCGCGGTATTCGATGCCCTGCTCAAAACGGATCCGGCGCTGCAGCCCACATTCGGAAGACTCGATCGATCACTGCACTCCCGCGTGTGGAACGATGCCAAGGTCACCGCGCACCACGGCATCATCCCCACCACCGAGCCGGCGAACCTGGCGCGCATGTCCGAACAAGAACGCCAAGTCTACGAACTGATTCGTAGCCACTACCTCGCGCAATTTCTTCCGCATCATGAGTTTGATCGAACTCAGGTCGAACTGGAGTGCGGCGGAGAGCGTTTGACTACTGTTGGCAAACAGATCCTGATCCAGGGCTGGAAAGGCTTGCTCTACGAAAACACCGAGGAGGATGAGCCCAGTCAAAAGTCCCAAGTCTTACCCGTCCTGCAACAGGGTACTCAGTGCGCAGTGAACGACGTCGAACTCAAATCCATGCGCACTGCCGCTCCCAAACCTCTCACCGAAGGCGATCTGATCAAGGCGATGAAAAACGTGGCCAAGCTGGTCAACGACCCACGCCTGAAACAGAAACTTCGGGACACCACCGGAATCGGTACCGAAGCCACGCGAGCCGGCATCATCAAGGGGTTGATTGATCGCGGCTATTTGCTGAAGAAAAAACGCGCCTTAATGGCCTCCGCAGCGGCCCATACTCTGATAGAGGCGGTACCCGCTGCAGTCGCGGATCCGGGTATGACCGCGATCTGGGAACAGGCTCTGGACGAAATCGAAGCGGGAAGTCTGACCCTGGATGCGTTCGTCGCCAAGCAGGCAAATTGGATTGCACAATTGGTCGAACACTGTGGCGCACTCACCTTGGCGGTACCGGTCGAAGCCGGCCCGACCTGCCCCATTTGCAACGCCTCAACGCGCAGGCGAAAGGGGAAATCAGGGGCGTTCTGGTCATGCTCCCACTACCCCGACTGTAAGGGAACAGTGCCGATCAGAAAAGATACGCGTCGCTCATGACGCTTCACTGGAGATCGGCATGAGTATTGGGGTGATGTGCTGATCAGTGCATCATCAACGGCGACTGATCCCTCTCTAAGTCGATAAAGCGTTGTCCGATTTCACGGGCCAAGGCAAAGAAAGTGACCGCGCCTTTATCCTGGCAACCGTCGAACAATTGGCCGCTCATCTCGGCAGTAAGTAACCTCTTTCATCGTGCTCAATGTAGTGGCTTATGCGGGATCGCCCACTGGCTTGACGTGATCCTACCCTCTCTGCTGTAGTGTCTCAGGATCATCGCCAACGGCGACCCAAGACCGAATCGCTCTGGGCAGCTCGGTCGAACTCCTTGAGTTCGGAGCCTTCTCTTCTGCGGGATTTCGTTCCCGTTTTGTGCTCGACCTGATCGTGGTGGCGGATGACCACTGTTGCCTTCGCCAGGCAATAGCGGTCATCCGCTTCGGCGATCGTATTCAGTCCCGGAGCTCGCCGGGGAAACACTGGGCGCCCTTTGTGCGCGGATGCGTGCCAGCAAATTCCTACCCAGGCCACGACAAGGGTCGGTTGGCGAGTCATGGCGCAGTTAAATCAGGCTTTGCGAGGAGCTTGTCGACTGCGTCAGACCGTCAAAGGTGGCTTTTCTGTTCCTCGCCTGGCACCCCGCCAGGCCCACTCTTCACTTTCTTCAGTCCAGTGACTACCACTACATTCCGGCCATAAAAAATCGGCTTGCGGCGTCTTGACGCGCCCCTGTGACAGGCATATACAAAGGGCGTGGTTCGCTGTCGTTGACAGCCCAGCCCAGGTAGCTTGAACCTTCAAGGCTACGCCACGCTTGTGGTGGTTTCCCCAAGTGCGATCAGCGTTCGGAAGCTCGCGCGGTCACCGCTTCAGCGGCGATGAATGCCTGCTACCCCATGCCTGCGGATGACCACCGCAGATATTTCTCTGTTGCGCCAGTATTCCCCAAGTGCATCCTTCTGATCGCCATCGGCTTGCCGGTGGCGAATCGTTCATCGCTCGACTTCACCTAATCCACCCTGACGGGGGCTCACCTCCCCGTCAGGGGTTGTGCGTCGCCGTTTTCCCTTGAAACAGGAGAACCACCATGGCTCACGCCAACCAACCCCAAGAAGCGACCACTTACTTCAACCTGCACACCGTCGGTATTGGCTACCTCAACCGTGTTCGTGAAGTCCAAGTCCGCCGCGGCCAACCCTTCATGGCCTGCGATATCGCCGCCCTGCACGGTGCCACCGATGCGGTCGAGTACACCCGTTTCGACTGCAATGTCGCTGGGGGTGAAGCTGAACGCTTGATTCGTCTCTATACGGACGCCGTCAACGCCGAGAAAAAGGTCTTACTGTCGTTCCGTATCGGCGACCTGTGGATTGATCCGTTTCTCTACGAGAAAGGCGAAAAAAAAGGTCAACCGGGCGCCAGCCTGAAAGGTCGTTTGCTGTTTATCGACTGGATCAAGATCGACGGCACGTTCGAGTACAAAGCGCCCGCCAGGCAGGAAGCAACAGCACCTGCTGAGCAAGTGCCCACCAGTGAGTCATCCCCACCATCGGCTGATGCCGAAGCTGAGGAGATCGAAAACCCAACAGAGGCTCGGGTTGAACCTGAATCACCACCCGCTCCCCGCACGGCTCGCCGTGATGTCACCCGTACCGTTCAGTCCGCCTGAACAGTCCACGATGTTCCTCATCAAGGCGCTCCGTCGAGCGCCTTTTCTTCAATCCGCACAGGAGAACCAACATGGAATCCTTCTGGCTTTGCGACGACTGCTTGTTCGCGGCTGCTTACGAGGACTACAGCACGTTATCGCTCTACTACACGACGGATGAAATCGAGAAACGCATCGCCGGCATCCATCGTGGACTGGTTCGGTTAATGCCCATCAGTGCCGACTTCGATCCCGAAACCGGCGGGGGAGTAAAAGCCTTTTCCCCATTGCCCTGCGACGGTTGTGGCTCACCCCTGCACGGTCAACGCCACCGATTCACTCGGCTGTAAACATCTCGTCATCGGCTAATGCCCGCGACTCTCTATCCACCTCGGGGATACCACTCCCCTCGGGTGTGTACCCCTGATGGTTCCCTTCGGAGGTACCACCATGAGCACCCCACTCACACTGATTGAGACCTCGGATTTCGAGGCTGATCGTATCGTCCAAGAAAACCAGGTGATCGACGAAGCACTGCATATTCTGGATCGTCGGCTGTTCGCCCGCGGCCCTAACCTGACGTCGCCTGACGCCGTGGCTTCATACCTAAAACTGCATCTTGTGCAACAAGAGCATGAAGTCTTCGGTGTGATATTTCTCGATGCCAAGCACCGGGTGTTGGCGTTCGAAGTCCTCTTTCACGGCAGTATTGATGGCGCCAGCGTTTACCCCCGCCAAGTCGTTAAGCGTTCCCTAGCGCATAACGCCGCGGCTGCCATTTTTGTTCATAACCACCCGTCAGGTTGTACAGAACCCAGCCAGGCGGATCACATCTTGACTGCACGGCTGAAAGAGGCCTTGGCCTTGATCGAAGTGCGCGTACTGGATCACTTCATCGTGGGTGAAGGTCGTCCACTTTCCCTTGCCGAACATGGTTGGCTTTAACCCTCACAGGCGTCTTCGGGCGCCTTGTTCATTTTCATTCTGGAGAACCCTCATGAACCCCACACACCGAGCTGCGGCCTCAAACCCATTTGCTCGCGGTTACGACAACCTTCATATCGAACGGCTGCTACTGATCACCTACGAAGACGACTGCCCTCCCTGCTTTCGACCAGTGCATGACGCACAAACCCATCTGCCCGACGACGAGCTGCAACTGTTCCCCTGCCTGTTCAATGACGATTTCGCCGTGATCAGCGAAGGCCACTCCATTCCGGATAATTTGGATGAGCGCTGTCAGTCCAGCGGGCTAGTGCGCCAAGTGATCTACGCTGTGATGGGCGAAATGCTCAACGAGCGGCATCACCTCGGTGATCTGTACTCCCTGGAAGAGGCCCAAGCCATGGTCCATCGCTTGAGCTTCGAAACGGGACACTACAGTCGAGCCTGGGAAATCAGTACCGCGCACCTTCCCGAAGAAGCGATGCTTTATCTGGAGGAGTGGGTCAGTAACTTCGCTCTGCGGCAAACCGGCCTCTTGTTCGAGCTTTTTACGCTGCCAGATTGCTGCGGTATCGGTTGCAAACTGATCGGCACGCCATGGACGGACGAGAACTTGCTGAACATTGCGGGCAATCGTCATTCGAGCTTGAGACAAGAACAACTCGACGCAGGCACACCGGAAGCCTTGGTCAACGTACTGTATTTGGCGGCATTGGCGGATGTGCGATTGTTGATCTTCGACCCCGACGCTGCCGTCTTGGATGGGCTCGCCATTTTCGATGAATAGCAACGTGTTCAGCGTTAACACGACCCACCTTGAATCAACTTTCTCACTGAATCGCTCCTTCACTTCATGTCAGGTTCTGCACTGAATCTGACATGAGGTTTTTTCCATGGAGCGTTTTTTCACGCCTGTCTGCCTGCTGGGTTTGTTGAGCGCCTGCACCGCGCAAATCCCCAACTCTTTGCCGACCCATCCAGAGATCGACAGTTACTCCAATCGGGCCCAGCACTCGAAGGGCATAGCCGAAGAAAGCCATCAGGCAGAGCTTCATTATGGCCGCTACACGCTGGTCAGCACCGAGCCCACCACGGAACAACGCGATCTTCTTGCCCAAATCATTGACGTGAGCATCCCGTCCAGCCTGAACCCTTCAGTGCAGGATGCATTGCAGTACGTATTGCAGCGCTCGGGCTATGCGCTCTGCCCCGTTACCGCGTCGGTGAGGGTGCTGTTTACTCGGCCCCTGCCCGCGGCCCATTACCGGCTCGGCCCGATCTCTTTGCGCCGCGCGCTCCAAGTGCTCGCTGGCCCCGCCTGGCAACTCACGACCGACGAAGTCAGCCGTTCAGTCTGCTTCGAACAGCAGAAAACGGAGGCCGGCGTCGCGCTGATCACACCCGTCTCGCCCCATCTGTTGGAGGCACTCCCATGAGAGCCTCGACGTTTCAAACTCTCATCATTGGGCTGCTTTGCTTGGCGGTCGCCGGCCAGAGCGGTGGTTTGTATAACCAGTATCAACGCGTGGCCGAACTGCAGAGCACGAACACCCAACACCTACAAACCCTGGACACCCTGCAACATGATTCAAGCGCCCTCAAGGATGCCCAGGAGAAGCTGCAGTACGCGCTGAAAGATCTGAAGCAGATGGTCGATACTGGTGAGCAACAGGCCAATACCCTCGATCCGATGTTGGATCAGTGGGCGCAAGAGATACAGGAACTGCGTGATGGTCTCGCAGCCCGCGCCACCCAGGCAGACCTGACAGCGCTGCGCGCACGCCTTGAACAGGTCGAGCAGCAGTTCCTGGACCTCAAGACCCAGCCATCACCCCCACCGCCGATGCATTCAGCGCCCAAACCGAAACAGACCGCTCGCCCAAAATCCGTCCCGCTCTCGCCACCTTTCTCGGTGTTGGGTGTCGAGTCCCGCGGGGGTGAGCGCTTTCTGGCGGTCGCTCCGCATGACAGTCGCTCGCTTATGGATGTTCGGCTGCTGCACAGCGGCGAGCAGCTCGGCGCCTGGCACCTGAAAGTGCTGGAGCCGCACTCAGCCATCTTCGCGGTGGCCGCTCAGCCAGACCAGACCGTGCCCCTCCCTTGAGAAGCGATCATGAACAGAGCGTTACTGCCCGCCGTCGTCTGTTTCGTTTCACTGCTTAGCACGAGCGCTGCGATGGGCAACCCTGCCACGACACAATCACGGCTCCAGGACACGCAGTCCGCTCCCCTGGAGCGCTCTCACGCTGAACAGACGGCGAGCTGGGGGCTGACGGAGCAGGAGTGGACGCGCTTCGAACAGATCCAAGCCGGCCCGCGCGGTTTCTGGAGCCCGAACCTCGATCCGTTGACCGCACTCGGGGTCGAGGCCGAGACCGACCAAGAGCGCCAACGCTATGCCGAATTACAGGTAATGCTGGAAGCCAAACGCGCCGAGCGCGAGTTGGCCTACCAAAACGCTTACACCGCGGCCTGGGCCAAGTTATTTCCTGGGCTACTGCCGATCCAGGGTATGGCATCCCCATCCCCTGCCAGCTCAGCGGTCGCGCCGCGCCAAGCCCTGTTTGTGGAAGACCACTGCCCGGCATGCACTGCCGAAGCACAACGTTTGCAAAACAGTGACACGGCGTTCGATATCTACCTGGTGGGCAGCCAAGGCGAGGATGAACGCGTCCGTAACTGGGCTCGGCAAGCCGATATCGATCCGGCCAAGGTGCAACGCCGGCAGATCACCCTGAACCATGACCGTGGTCGCTGGTTCAGCCTGGGTGCTCCGGGGCCATTGCCCGCCACATTTCAACAGGTGAACGGACAATGGCAACGCCTCGACTGAGTGGTCTTGCGCTCATGCTGACGATGCTCGCAGCCCAGGCTGACGAACTTCCGCCTCCGGCCTATCAACTGGCGGCGCATGACGCCGGCATCCCTTCTACGGTGCTGTTCGCGATTGCGCTGCAGGAGAGTGGACTCCGCGTCCGTGGCCGACTGCTGCCCTGGCCCTGGACCCTGAACATCACCGGAACACCCTACCGCTTCGCCACTCGCCAGACCGCCTGTCACGCCTTACTTCAGGCACTCGCCCAACATGACGCCAAGCGGGTCGATGTCGGTCTCGGGCAAACCAATCTGGGTTATCACGGACAACGTTTTTCCAGTCCCTGCGAAGCCCTCGACCCCTACCGAAATCTCGCTGTGACCGCCGCGCTGTTGCAGGAGCATCACGCCGCCACCGGTAATTGGGTGTCAGCGGCTGGACGTTATCACCGCCCGGCAGGAGGAACGCCGGCCGCGCGTTACCGCGCCGGCTTTTCCCGGCAACTCAAACGGT
Organism: Pseudomonas sp. MF08875; assembly: GCF_059862525.1. Lineage (NCBI taxonomy): Bacteria > Pseudomonadati > Pseudomonadota > Gammaproteobacteria > Pseudomonadales > Pseudomonadaceae > Pseudomonas > Pseudomonas sp. MF08875. The sequence continues at coordinate 12,930 of NZ_JCBCUW010000018.1, read as the reverse complement.
TGCTGGTTTCCTTCGAATAAGGCACACCACCATGAAACGAATATCCCTTACCTGCTATTTCATCTTGCTCTTGGCACCTTTCACCCAAGCCGAACTGAGCACTGTCAAGGGGCTAGGCGGCGATTTCACCCAGCCCTACCTTCGAGTGCCGGGAGCTCAACCGATTGACAGAGCTCAGGTTAACGGGATTATTCACGCAGACCTGTCCGTGATTGCCGATGAGGCCTGGATACTGCCCGTCAGCAGCTCTCGACTGAGCCCCGGCCCGGTCACGCCTCGCTCCCTGAAAATGCCCGGCATGCAACCCTTTTTTCTGGTGGGCGGCGATCCCCAGTCGCTGACTTGGCTGCGTCAACGCGCGGCTGAACTGCAGGAGCTGGGTGCAGCCGGCCTCGCCGTCGAGGTGGCCGATACTGAAGCTTTGGCCCGGATTCGAGCAGCCGCTCCGGACATCACCATCCTGCCGGTCAACGGCAACGACATCGCCACCCGCCTGCAGATTGAGCACTACCCCGTCTTGATCACCGCCACCTCATTGGAACAGTGAGTCAGGTCATGGCCGAGCATGCGATGGAGTCGAAGCTCCGGCCAGCGGTGGAGCTGTATACCGTGGCGATCTGCATCGCTGCCGCGGTGTTGTGCGTGTACTCGCCCTGGGCTGTGGCCCTGTCACCGGAGATCGGTCTGGTTGCGGCGCTGGCCTATACCCTGTTCGGCCTTATCCGGCTGCGACAAGCCTGGGAGGTGCTGCGTTATCGACGCAATATCCGTCGGCTGCCCCGTTACGAGCTGACCAGTCGGCAGATTCCGGTCAGCCGCAAGCGTCTGTTCATGGGCCGCGGCTTTCGCTGGACCCGCCTGCACACCCAGCGCCTGGTCGAAGCCCAGGATCCGGCGGTCGCCCACTATGTCGACCAACCGACCTGTTACCGTCTGGCCCGTGGACTCGAACGGCGCCTGGAGCATGCACCGTTTCCGCTCTCGACATTGGCCCGTGTCACCGCCTGGGACAGTGCCTTCAATCCGTTGCGCCCTTTGCCCCCGGTAGGTGGGTCGCCACTTCTGCATGGGGTTGAGCCCGATGAAACGGAAGTTAGCCTACCGCTGGGCGAACGGGTCGGACACACACTGGTGCTGGGCACTACTCGTGTCGGCAAGACGCGGCTCGCCGAGGTGTACATCACCCAGGACATTCATCGCGTCGAGCATGAGGTGGTCATCGTTTTCGATCCGAAGGGCGATGCCGACTTGCTCAAACGGATGTACGTTGAAGCCAAACGCGCCGGTCGGGAGAAAGAGTTTTATGTCTTCCATCTGGGGTGGCCGGAAATTTCAGCCCGCTACAACGCCGTGGGACGTTTCGGGCGCATTTCGGAAGTGGCGTCGCGCATCGCCGGGCAGCTCAGCGGTGAAGGCAACTCTGCGGCCTTTCGTGAGTTCGCCTGGCGTTTCGTCAACATCATCGCCCGCGCTCTGATCGAGTTGGGCCGGCGTCCGGACTACCTGCAGATCCAGCGACATGTGGTCAACATCGACGCCCTGTTCATCGAGTACGCACAGCAGTTTTTCGCCAAGACCGACCCGAAGGCGTGGGAATTGATCGTCCAGCTCGAAGGCAAGCTCACCGAAAAGAACATTCCCCGGCATATGGTAGGACGCGAAAAGCGGGTGGTGGCCATCGAACAATATTTGGCGGCAAAACGGGTATTTGATCCGGTGCTGGACGGACTGCGTTCGGCGGTACGCTACGACCGTACTTACTTCGACAAAATCGTTGCCTCGCTACTGCCGCTGCTGGAGAAACTCACCACCGGCAAGACCGCGCAGTTACTGGCCCCCAACTACACCGATTTAGATGACCCGCGGCCAATCTTCGACTGGATGCAGATTATCCGGAAACGCGGCATCGTCTATGTTGGCCTGGATGCGCTAACCGACGCCGAGGTGGCCGCCGCTGTAGGTAACTCCATGTTCGCCGACTTGGTCTCGGTTGCCGGACACATCTACAAACACGGCATCGACCATGGCCTGCCCCAATCAGACAGCAGTGCCAATAAGCTCCCCATCAACCTGCACGCTGACGAGTTCAACGAGTTGATGGGTGATGAGTTCATCCCACTGATCAACAAGGGTGGCGGCGCCGGCATCCAGGTGACCGCCTACACCCAGACTCTCAGCGATATCGAAGCGCGCATTGGCAATCGCGCCAAGGCCGGCCAGGTCATCGGCAACTTCAATACCCTGCAAATGCTGCGGGTGCGCGAAACCGCCACCGCGGAACTGCTCACCCAGCAGTTGCCCAAGGTTAACGTGATGACCAAGACCCTGGTGTCGGGTGCCACCGACACCTCTGATCCTGAGGCCAACACGGACTTCACCTCCTCCTCGCAGGACCGTGTCAGCAGCACCAGTGTGCCGCTAATCGAGCCGGCTCATATCGTCAGCCTACCCAAGGGTCAAATGTTCTCCTTCCAGGCCGGTGGCCAACTCTGGAAAGTCCGCATGCCATTGCCAAAACCCTCCAACGACGATGCCATGCCCAAAGACCTACAGGAGCTTACCCAGAGAATGCGGGCGGCCTACAACGAGCAGGCAGGGCAATGGTGGAGCGCAAGCGGTGGCGGCCCAACAACCAACTTCGATCTGGATCAGGTGGGGTAGCCTGGCCCAGCCATAGGTATCGATTCAGCAAACACGTATTCGGTAGGCGTCGTGCCCACATCAACTCTGCAAGGCGTAATATGGAGTGAACGATGGCGATTTCCGCCCAGAAAGCGCCGCCACAACCGATCCAGCATCCGGGATTGATCGTCTCGGCCATCAGCCTGGTCCTGCGCATCATCGGATTGCTGATTGCCTCGTTGCTGCTCTCGATCCTCATCGAGTTCGTCGGACTGCTACTGTTCTGGGGCGATCAGGGTTGGCGACACAGCCAGGCCATGTTGAATAGCGAATTGGGGTGGCTCAGCGAGCACTTCAAAGCTTCACTTCTCATCCAGCAGCCTGGGCCAACGATTGTCCAGTGGCTGGATTTCCTCAATCAGTGGCTGCTGGTCAAGACTGGCTTTGCGGATTTTGCCCGGCAGGCGCGGGTGTCGAGCCAGGGCAACGGCTTCTGGAGCTGGATCAACCAGCTCTACGTGAGCATTGAGGCTTTCGTGCTGGCGGCGGTCTATGTGACCTTTACCTTCGTGGTGCGCCTGACCATTCTGGTCCTGGCCACGCCATTGTTTTTGCTGGCCATGTTCACGGGTTTTGTCGATGGTTTGATGCGCCGCGACCTGCGCAAGTTTGGAGCCGGGCGAGAAAGCAGCTTTGTCTATCACCGCGCCAAGCGAGCAGTTTTACCACTGTTGATCGTGCCCTGGATCATTTACCTATCCCTGCCCTTTTCGCTCAATCCTATGGCCGTCTTTTTGCCTTGCGCGATGATGCTCGGAATAACGACAGCTATCACCGCGGCGACGTTTAAAAAATACATTTGATAAAATGTAATGCTGACGTGTTAAACCATTCCGGTGAATTTGGCCAAAATCGCGACGACATAACCGCCAATAATAGACAAACCAACAATACCCAACGGCCGCTGCCACCAATCACCGCTTGGGGACGGCGGCATAGACTGCTGATAAAAATTGATCTGCCCGATCTGATTTGCGTTGACTTGGGTGGCTGCTCCATTTTGCATCGAATTGCGCCACTGAGCTTCCTCAAGACGTTCGAGTTGAACCTGAACACGCCTCTTGAGTTGGCTAGCGGAAAGGAGAATTTGCTTTCCAATAATCATCACACCCAGCAAACCGAAAAAAAGCAAATTTCCATAGCTGAGCGGGGTTTCCTGGCTGAGGGTAGGCGCGTGCTCCCATACAAAACCGATGTAGGGTGATGTGGCCTGGTAAACATCGGCTACTAAATTTTGCACAACCGCTCCCAAATGCCCAAAAATTTTTGTGTTCGCGAGAATCTCTCGCTTGATGGTGCAGAAAAATCAACGATGAAACCAAATAAAATAGCGCCCCGAAGACCATCAAGGAGAAACCCACGGCCTGTCGAATACGGTACCGCCGAATTGCTTGATGGATGTTCACTCTCTGCACTCACTCTTCGTTAATTGATATCGCCCGCGCCTTATTTGCGCCCCACCAACAATGCTGCTAACGGCATCAAACGTTAACGGCTACCAATCGTTTTTCATGAGAAATCGAAACCGTACTTGCAGCCTAATCGCGTCATTTCACCGTGTTTAATAGCCCTCAACCTCAACGTGGTGTCCGAACTCGTTACGCGACCAGACGTGATACCGAAAAAATGACGCAGCGTATTTCATGTTTCTTACTGCTGAGCCTGGACGTTAGTTGAATGCTGGCCCCATCTCCAAATGGGCTATCCACATGCCAACTACATTTTTCCGAATCTGCTCACTGCTCGTATTGTTGACGTTCCATGCCGGCAGCTATGCCGCATCTGCTCATGAGCGCGAACAGCTCAGCCTAGTTCAGCAGCAGTTCGACACTATCGAGCGCCTTGCTGCACGAGCTAAAACAGCCAACCAGTCTGAAACCCATGAACGTTATCGCTTCGACTATCCCCAATTGCTCCAAGACATCCAACGCATTCGCCACGGTGTACGGGGCTACCTGTTCCCCTCCCGCGCTCAACCCCGCGATCCCAGTGAACTGATCGGCGATTACCGCCTCGATACTCCGTCCGCGGAGTCCTCGCCATGAGCATGACTGAAGCTCAGACCTCAGCATTCCAAAACGCTTCCGGCTTCACACCGCAGAGCAGCTCGACGCTGTGGATCTCCCTGGCTTTGGTCCTAACCCTGCTGTGGTGTGCATCGGTGATGTGGACGGGTTACCGAGGGTGGGCTGCCGGCACCGTCCGCTTCGGCGCGTTTGGCGGAAGTGCCGTACGCGCATTTCTCACCTTGCTGGTTTTTATGTTCTTCACCCTGTCCTAACACCGGAGATCACCGTCATGCTCAAGTGCCTTATCCCTCTAAAAAGCAACCTGCGTGATCATACGAACCAGCGCGTGATCGGTCTGCTGCTGGTGCTCGGTCCAAGTTTGGCTTTTGCCGAACTACCGACCATGGAAGCGCCTTCACGCGGTGAAGGTTCCGGGTTGATCGAGACGATCAAAAACTACGCCTACGACGGCGGCATCCTGCTCGGCCTGCTGATCGCCCTGCTCGCGTTTCTCGGTGTGGCTTGGCACTCCCTGACCGTGTACGCCGACGTGCAGAACCAGCGCAAGACCTGGAAAGACTTGGGTGCTGTGGTCGGCATTGGGGCCCTGTTGGTGGTGATCATCATCTGGTTCCTGACCAAGGCCGCCGCGATTCTGTGAGGTCGACATGAACGATACGATCGAACGCCTTGCCGACGGCACCTTGGCCTTTCTCCCGGAGCGACTCAATCGTGATCCCGCCGTATTACGCGGTTTAACCAATGATGAGATGTGGGTAGCACTCGGCACCGGCGCCGTCATTGGCCTGCTGCTAGGCGTTCCTCTGGCGATCGCCACCGCCTCCATTGCTGTGGCTCCGACCAGCATGATCGCGAACATGGCGCTGGTGTTATTGGCCGGTGGCATGCTATTGCGTCGGGCCAAACGGGCCCGGCCCGAGACCTGGTTGTACCGCAAGCTCGAATGGATACTCGCCAGCCGTTGGCGCCTGGGGCGCGGAAGTTTGATTCTCCACTCCGGCGCCTGGACGGTTCGCCGTTCGCGTCGACTGCGCCCTGCCCTGTCCCGGTGGCAACCATGAGTCGTTTTCGGAACAAGGTGGACGCCCAACAGGCCCATATCTTCAGCCTGCGTCTGGCGGTAATGATCCTTGCCCTGGTCTGTGCCGGGCTCTGGTACGGCTGGCGCTCGGCACCGACCGATCTGACCGTGCATGTACCACCGGATCTGCGCTCGGGCAGCACGCGCAAGTGGTGGGATATCCCCTCGGAGAATGTGTATGCCTTTGCCCTCTACATCTTTGGTCAGCTCAACCGCTGGCCCTCGGATGGCGAGCAGGATTATCGCCGCGCTATTTATGGCTTGCAGGCCTACCTGACCCCCGCCTGCAAGGCCTTCCTCGACGGTGACTACGAGTACCGCAAGGCCGCGGGTGAGCTGCGCCAGCGGGTGCGTGGCGTCTACGAAATTCTCGGCCGCGGTTACAGCGAGGATCCGGATCTCAGGGTCAAGCAACTCGACCGCGACAGCTGGCTGGTCAAACTTGACCTCAATGCCGATGAGTATTACGCCGCCGAACCGGTGAAACGGGTGGTGGTGCGGTACCCATTACGCGTGGTGCGTTTTGACCTGGATCCCGAGCGTAACAAATGGGGGCTGGCGCTGGATTGTTATCAGGGCACGCCACAAAAAATCTCTCTGCCTGGAGGTGAGCCATGAAGCGGATTTCTACCCTGGGACTCACCGTCGTACTGATGTTATGGGGAGCAGCAGCTCAGGCCGTCGAACTGATGCACTGGGAACGCCTCCCCCTCGCGGTCCCCCTGGTGATCAATCAGGAGCGGGTGGTCTTTATCGATGAGGCTGTTCGCGTCGGCGTGCCCTCAACCCTGACGGGCAAGCTGCGTGTGCAATCAACTGGTGGCACGTTGTACCTGCGCGCGTCGGAAGCCATTGCACCGACCCGCCTGCAACTGCAATCGGTCGCGACGGGCGAAATCATCCTCCTGGATATCGCGGCCACGCCTGGCGATCAACCGCTGGAGCCCGTGCGTATTCTCAAGAATGCCCCGGTGCAAGCTATCGAGTCTGAATCGAGCACCGTCCCTGTTCCAGAACGTACACCGATCCCGGTCGCTTTGACGCGCTATGCCGCACAGAGCCTGTACGCGCCGCTGCGCACCGTAGAATCCCTACCCGGCGTCCGCCGCGTCCCACTCAAGCTGCGCAGCGAACTGCCGACCCTGTTGCCGACCGAAAACGTTTCCAGCACACCTATCGCCGCCTGGCGACTCGGTGATTACTGGGTGACGGCAGTGAAGTTGCGCAATCGTAGTTCAGAGCCGGTGCAACTCGATCCGCGTCAGATTCAGGCCAAACTGTTCGCCGCGGCCTTCCAGCATGCTTTCCTCGGGCCTGTCGGAAGCGCTGAAGACACCACGCTCGCCTACCTCGTCACACGCGGTGCCGGCCTCGAAAATGCCGTACTGCAGCCGCCCGTAGCGCGGGGTGCTGACGATGAAAGCTAACGCCTTGCTCAAATGGCTGGTACCAGCTGCGCTGCTGGCCGTGGTGGTGATCATCCTGAAAACCTGGGTCGTGGGTGGCAGCACGCCCTCTCCTGAGAATCCGATTGATCAGGGCAACCTTCAGTTATCCGCCGAGCAAGCCAAGTCGCTCGGCATTGCGGGCGATACCCCACGCGACACGGTCGCCACCCTGGTCGGCCAAGTGAAGGCCATGCGCAGCGACATGCTCGGTCTGAAGAAACACAACGATTCGCTGCAGACGGAGAACAACCGTCTGCGCGAGCGGGAAAACAGTGTCGATTCGCGCATCCAGACGGCGCTTGGCAGTGTGACCCAGCAAGTTGATGAAGGCCGCCGCCAAGCCAATGAGTCCCGACTCAAAGCGGAACAAGACAGTCGCCAGGCTCGCGGTCTGCTGACGCAATTGCAGGAGCAGTTGTCGGGGCTGACCGGCAAAAGCAAGGATATGCCAATCGGATTAGGGCTTGAGCCGGGCGATGGGGCTCAGTTCGAAGGGCAGCATTCTGCCGATGATGCACTGCAGTGGATTGAGCCCTCGGATGCTCTGTCCACCGACGCCCGAGGCAAAACCAAGACCTCCCCCGCCCTGAGTCTGCCTACAGCCTTCAACTCACTGGAAGGCTTGAAAGACAACACCATCGACCGCAGTCAGAAACAGCTACGTGCAGTCACCCAGGGTGAGCGTGACCTGACGCGATCCGTTGATCGTAGCGAAGGCGCGAAGCCGGTCTACACCATTCCCGAAAACGCCACGTTGATGGGCTCGGTCGCCATGACCGCGCTGATCGGCCGAGTCCCGGTGGACGGCACAGTGAATGATCCCTATCCCTTCAAGGTGCTGGTCGGTCCCGAGAACCTGACTGCCAACGGCATCGACCTGCCGGACGTTGCGGGTGCCGTGATGAGCGGCACGGCGTCCGGTGACTGGACCCTGTCTTGCGTACGCGGACAGGTCGAGTCAATCACCTTTGTGTTTACCGATGGCACCATCCGCACGGTGCCTCAGCCAAAGGCGGTAGCCAGCCGCACTGCCTCCACCACCCAGAATTCGAACACCGACAAGATTCGTGGCGGACTCGGTTACTTGTCCGATCCGTATGGCATTCCTTGCATTGCCGGCGAGCGCCGCTCGAACGCTCAGCAATATCTCGGCAGCCACAGCCTGATCACTGCCGCCGGCGCCGGTGTCGCCGCCTTGCTCGGGGATGAGCAGAACAACAGCAGCGTGATCAGTTCGGGCGGCAGTACGCTCGGGGTCACCAGCAGCACGGGCAACAGCGCGCTGAACTCAATCCTCAGTGGTGGGGTCAGCGACATCCGGGAGTGGATCAACAAGCTGTATGGCGAGGCCTTTGCTGCCGTGTACGTGCCACCGGCCGCCCAAGTCGCACTGCACCTCGACCATGAGATCACCATCGACTACGAGCCCAAGGGCCGGAGCGTTCGCCATGAAAAAGACCATGCCTCCCTGCCTGATCTGGATTAGCTTGCTTTGCTGGGGCCTGACGGGATGTTCCACCGACAAGGACACGTTGCTGCCCCATGGCGAGCAAACCATGCTGGACATCTGGAACGGCGCCGGTTCGCAAGGCACTCAGCAGCAACTGCTGGAGGCTCGGCAGCAGTTACGCCGCCCACTGGCTCAGGCAGATGTCTCCGTTGCTCTCCAAGAACCGTACACGCGTACAGCGGCGAACGAGATTCGCAACCTGTTCCCGCGCCTGCCCAACCCCGATCTGGTGCTGTACGTGTATCCGCATTTGAGTGGTACCGAGCAGGCACCAGTGCCGGGTTACTCGACCGTCTTTCCGTTCTACCAACGGGTGCAGTACGCATTGCCGGGTGAACGTCAGGAAGACTTGTAGTGCGTAGCGGCGACTCGGGCAACCGCACTTCTGCATGGAAAGCCTGGCGCAACCCATTGCGCCCTCGAGCCACCTTGGCCGATGAAGCTGCACTCTATACGCATAACCCCAGCTTCACCGATCACCTGCCTTGGGTCGAATACCTCGACACCGAGCAGTGCTTTCTACTGGATGACAATCGCTCGGTGGGTGTGGTGTTCGAGTTGCTGCCTATCGGTACCGAAGGGCGCGAACCCGATTGGTTGATGGCCACCCGCGATGCCCTCGAGGATGCCCTGCAGGACAGCTTTGACGAGCTGGATCAAGCGCCTTGGGTGGCACAGTTTTTCTGCCAGGACGACAACGACTTCACCCCCTACCTGACCCGGCTCACCGATTATATTCAGGAACGCGCGCGAGGCACTGTGTTCACCGAAGCGTACCTGGAGCTTACTCGTCTACATCTGAAGGCCATCGCCAAGCCTGGCGGTCTATTCGAGGACAAGGCAGTTACGCGCCTACCCTGGCGCGGAAATAACCGCCGGGTGCGCCTGGTAGTCTATCGCTGGCTTGAGTCTTACGCTGAGGCGGCGGGACTCACTCCGGCGCAATCCCTGCAACAGGCTTGCGAACGGGTCACGGCTTCATTGCAAGCGTGCGGGGTGCAATCAACTCGAGTCGATGGCCGAGGTTTGTATGCCTGGTTACTGCCCTGGTTCAATCCAGCCCCCAAACTCACCAATGAAGCACCCGAGACGTTCTACCAACGCGTTGCCTATCCGGATTCGGGCGAAGGTGAGTCGCTGGATCTGCCCTTCGATCATGACTTCGCCGAGCGGCTGTTCTTCAACGAACCGCGTTCGGATGTCCAACGCGGACTCTGGTGCTTCGACGGCCAACCCCATCGGGTGATGGTGGTGGACAAACTGCGGCGGGCACCGTCAATTGGTCAACTGACTGGCGAAACCCGCAAGGGCGACGCGGTGAATGCCCTGTTCGACCAGCTACCTGAAGGGACGGTAATGAGTCTGACCCTAGTGGTCAAACCGCAGGATGTACTTGAGGATCAGTTGAACCGCCTGGCGCGCAAAGCCATTGGAGAAAACCTGGCTTCGACCCAGGCCCGTCAGGATGTCGAAGAAGCTCGCGCGATCATCGGTCGCCAGCACAAGTTGTACCGCGGCACGCTGGCGTTCTACGTGCGCGGTCACGATGAACAGCAGTTGCACCAGCGCTCGGTCAGCCTGGCCAATGCGCTGTTGGGTGCGGGGCTGCAACCGGTACGCGAAGGCGATGAAGTCGCCGCCTGCAATAGCTACCTGCGTTGGTTGCCGATGGCTTACAACCCGGCCCGCGACACGCGCAACTGGTACACGCGCCTGATGTTCGCCCAGCACTTGGCGAACCTCGTTCCAGTCTGGGGCCGCAGCACCGGTACCGGCCACCCGGGTATCACCCTGTTCAATCGTGGCGGCTCGCCATTGAGCTTCGACCCATTGTCACGCCTGGACCGGGCCATGAACGGTCATCTGTTGTTGTTCGGCCCCACCGGCGCCGGCAAGTCCGCCACCCTGGTCACCCTGCTGATGCAGATCATGGCGGTGTACCGCCCTCGCCTGTTTATCGTCGAGGCTGGCAACTCCTTCGGCTTGCAGGGCGACTACTTCGCGACACAAGGCCTGTCGGTTAACAAGGTCCAATTGAAACCTGGAGCCTCGGTCAGGCTCGCCCCGTTCGCCGATGCCTGGCGTCTGGTCGAGCAACCAGATCAAGTGGCGAGTCTGTCTATCGATGAGTGGGAGGATGAGGCGGTAGCCAGTCGCGAAGACCAGCGCGATGTTCTCGGCGAACTGGAAATCACCGCCCGACTGATGATCACCGGCGGCGAGGCCAAGGAAGAAGCCCGCCTGAGCCGAGCCGACCGAAGCCTGATCCGCGAGTGCATCCTGGATGCGGCGCAGACCTGTGTCGCAGCGGGTCGCCAGGTGCTGACCCGCGACGTTCGCGACGCTTTACTGCGCGTCGCCGCCGACATGCACTTGCCGGAGAAGCGTCGCGAGCGTGCCCAGGAAATGGGCGAGTCCATCGACCTGTTTTGCCAGGGTTTCGAAGGCGAACTGTTTGATCGCGAAGGTACGCCTTGGCCCGAGAGCGATGTGACCATTGTCGATCTGGCCACTTACGCTCGCGAAGGCTACGAGGCACAGATGTCCATCAGCTACATCAGCCTGATGAATACCGTGAACAACCTCGCCGAGCGCGACCAGTACCTGGGGAGGCCAATCATCATGGTCACCGACGAGGGCCATATCATCACCAAAAACCCGCTGCTGGCGCCATTCGTGGTCAAGGGCACGAAGATGTGGCGCAAGCTCGGTACCTGGTTCTGGTTGGCGACGCAAAACCTTGCCGACTTTCCCACGGCTGCGCAAACCATGCTCAACATGATCGAGTGGTGGATCTGTTTGAACATGCCGCCCGCGGAAATCGAAGAGATCGCACGGTTCAAGAAACTCACGCCGGCGCAGAAAGCCTTACTGCTCTCCGCCAGTAAGGAGATGGGAAAATACACTGAGGGGGTCGTGCTATCGAAGAAGCTCGAAACGCTGTTTCGGGTCGTGCCACCTAGCCTCTATCTCGCCCTGGCCATGACGGAACCCGAGGAAAAAGCCGAACGCTGGACACTGATGCAGGAGAACAGCTGTTCAGAGTTGGAAGCGGCTCACCTGGTAGCTGAGCACATTGACCAGGCCCGTGGAATCGGGACGTAAGTATCGATTTTTTAAGCCCAAACAGCATTACATCTGCACAGAGTTGGAGAGCGGTGTTGTGCTGGATATGCCCGAACTATCTGAGTAGATTACTCGTCACCATTCAGCCAGCAGAAGGAGTCGTACATGAATAGAAACGATCTCGTCGAGGCCATAACGAGCTCTGCCGACCTCCCGAAATCCACTGCCGGACGCGCACTGGAAGCCCTTACAACCATCATATCCACTGCATTGAAAAGCGGTGAGAACGTCACCTTGGTTGGTTTTGGTACCTTTGCGGTGAAAGCGCGTGCAGCGCGCGACGGCCGTAACCCTCGAACGGGGCCACCATCAAGATCGCTGCTTCGAAAATTCCTAGCTTCAAAGCCGGTAACTCGCTGAAAGACGCGGTTAACTAGACGCTGGTGGCGATTACCCCATACCAACTCTGCGAGAGCGCTGGCGTTGGGCTTCAGCAGCCGAAACGCTTGCTGAACTCCGGGAGCCGTCCAAGCCATGTGTATGAACCCGTCTTAAACGTCGTTTTTCTCAGCTTTGATTTGGGCAGGGTGACACACTGCTTAGCCGCTGCTGGATTCTCAACAAGAATCCGGTTTCAAAAGCATCTTGACAGTCGCCAACAGGAAAGGTCGTACGTGTTTGCGCCAGTTCCCACCATAGGGGAATCTCGCCGGGCGTATCAAGCCAAGCCTGAGCACATTGCACGCCACGTTCGATCATCGAGGCAAACTCGTTGCCCCAAGGTGTCAGAAGACTTGGGCAACCATCCGCCGCAGGAATTGAAATGTAGTTTTGGTCCATACCCACCCTAGATGTCTGATTTATTGTTAGACGTGGAATCCAACCTCGAAAAGCGTAACGGCACCAAATAAACGCTCGATAACCGAGATGCCAATGGTGAAAACCTGGGTGACAACTGAGCAGGACAAAAAATCAATTAATTGAATGGCGGTTGCAGGAGCTGAGTGCAACACGGTTATTGAATTGAAGCGGGCGCATCGTGCCGCATAGTCATGGCGTTCTGCATCACCTCGCCCATCATTTCGATCGGACATTTGAAATCGAAGCGTTTAC